>CALFNB010000460.1 GCA_937902425.1 uncultured Acetobacteraceae bacterium
GTGACATTGTCGAGGGTGACCGTGCCCGCCGCGCCGACGAACAGGCCGCCCCCCAGTCCGGCGCCGCCTCCCGCGTCACCACCGCCGGCGCCACCGGCGGCGACGGCGTTCTGAATCGTCAGGTTCTCGATCGTGACGTTGCCGGCGGAGATCAGCAGGCCGCGGTACTGGGTGTGCCCGTCAAGAATGTCGTTCTCGCCGTTGATCGTCAGCGACACACCGGAGTTCAGGTCGATGGCGTACAGGTCAGGTGGAGCGACGTAGTGCGTGCCGTCGACGAATATGCCCTGACCATCATCCTGGCCGAGAGTCACCTGTGGGGTGGCGAGGTCGATCTCGAACGTGCCCGAGGTGGCGAGGTCCACGGTGCCGATCGCGGCATTGAGTTGCGCTTCACTGCTAACGGTAATGGTCGTCGTTGAACTTGGCATGGTTGGTTCCCGGTCGCGGGTTCGTGAGCGTCGTCAGCGAGGGCGGGTCACGGAGCCGCCCCTCGGATACGGATGCCGCGGTGGTAGCCGCTGACCAGCCCGGTACCGCTGATCAGGCCGCCGGTGATCAGGCCGCCGGCCCTCAGGTCAACGCCCAGACTGCCGGGGACATTGCCGCCGGTAACCGTCCCCGCGTTGGTGTCCGTCCACGCCTGAGCCGACGATCCGTAAATCGCCGTGCCGCCGTTGGTTTCGACCCCTCCGGCGGTGGTGATGCTCAGCGGGTTGGCGGCGGCGGTGAGGACGTACCCAGACGTCAGGTCGCTGGCGATGGTTTTGGACAAAATCTGGTTCCCCGTAAGTCGCTGCGCGCCACTGATCGGTTCCACCTGAGACAGATGAGCGGTTCGTCTCAGAGGATTGGATCCATCAGCGGCCGGCGGGACCGGCCGCCGCCTCGTTATCGCGCTTGCCGCACACCACGATGGCAACCGCGGCCGCGCGCCATCACGCGGGGGAACCTAAGCAGGGATGGACATGCCAAAACGGGCGGTGAAACGCTGTGTCAGGCGTTTTGGACGCGGGGCACAGCGATCGGTGTCAGCGAAGCTCGCGCAGCCACTCCAGCAGGATATCGGCGGCCGCGGGGTCCGCGCGCGAGGTCGTGACGACCGACTCTCCGGCGCGGGCCTCGGTCGGGCTGCAGCCGTATTGGCCGCGGAACGCGCGCGAGAACTGGGTCTCGCTGGCGAAACCGACCTGGAAGGCGATCTCCTTGATCGGCACCGGCGGCCCAGGGTCGCAAAGGCGCGCATGGGCGCGCGCCAGGCGGCGGGTCCGGACATAGGCGGCGACGCCGCCGAACGTCTCCAGCAGGTTGTACAGGCGGGCGCGCGAGATCAGCAGGCTGACGGCGATCGCCTCGGGTGTCAGGTTGGGATCCCGCAGGTTCTGCTCCACATGGCGGCGAAAGCGCTGGAGCAACGTCATGTTGATCGCCGGGTGAGCGCGATGCATCGCCTCCAGGGTGGGGCGCAGGCCGACGGCGAACAGGTCGACGGTGACGCGGGCGATCCCGGCGAGATCCTCGGATCGCAGGGTCGGCATCCGGCGTTCCAGGGCTTCCAGGTAGTCGGCGAACAGCCCCGCCGCGCCGCCGCTCAGGACCGTGCCGTGCGCCGCCCCGGGGTCCAGGCCACCCAGGCTGTCGCGCGGAATGACGAGTTGCAACGCGGTGGCGCCCGCCAGATCAGTATCGATCGGCTGCGCGAGATCGCTCACGGAGACCTGGCCAGGCGCCATGTCGAACCCGACGCCGTTGCCAGAGGCTCGCCAACTGCCGCCTCGCCCGACGGCGATCGCGACGTGATCGATCTGGTCGCGTCGGATCAGCGCCGGACGCCGGGCCAACCGCAGTGAGCCCAGACGCGAGTTGGCGAGCAGAATCGGGCCCAGGTGCCAGACGGTGAGGCCGGGCTCGTCGATCTCGGGCGCGGTGTCGTCGTGCGCCGTGACCTCATGGGCGGGGGTGGTGGCTCGCCAAGCCTCGAGGCGGGCGGCCGGCGACAGTCCCGACAGGTCGAGGCGCGCTGATGGGACGGGGGATGTCATACGGCGCTGCTCCTCGGGCGCCTGGCGAGGTTTGCCGATCGCCGGGCGATTTTCGCCACATCGCGCATCTGAAAGCTCCTCTCGTGGGGACGTCATGAATCGCGTGTGCGACGCGTCCCCGCCTGGCGCGCGCGGCGATTTCGCCGTTTGGACCACTGCGGCGAAGCTATACACCGCGCCTGAACAATCTCACTGAAGATCGATCATAGCCTGGCGAAGCCGCTGGAGCCATCGACCCGTCGCGCCACCGTCCATGAAGGACCGCTTTGGGTCGACCGCGGCCATCCGCCCATGCGGCCATCCAGACTGACGGCATGGCACGGAGACCGCCTCGCCCTCCAACCGGTCAAATCCTCAGTGCTGAGGTACTACTCGCGGGCCGGACGCGGCTTTAGCGGCCAGAGTGTTTCCGGGCCGACCGTAAACCGTCAACGCGCCGTCGCCCCTTGTTCGCGCGCGTGATCCACGCCTCCGTGTGTTTCCACCTACGGCGATCGCACTCTGAACCATCCCCCGGATGCGCCCGCCATCGACCCGGATCATGCTGCCGGTGATGTACCCGCCTCATATCGCCCGGCCCGGCCGAGTGATGCCAATGCGAGAGCCAACCTGGGCATGCCCAGTCGGTCTTCGGCGAGATGGTCGATGTACTGAGTTGGCGACATCGGCGTCCTCCTGAGGTTGGCCCGGTGCATCCCGTATTCCAGCGAGAACCCGCGTCTCATGACTCGCGAGCAGCCCCACGCAGAAGGCGTCAGGCCGGACTTTGGCCAGGCCATAACGGCTGAGCACCTCGGGTGAGAAATCCTTGATGTTGTGCGTCACGATGACAGCGGCCTTGGCGATGACCGCCGTAGCGACAACATGGGCATCCTTCCTCTGGGCTGCCGTCTTGCTCACGCCCTGAATGGTGGCAACGAGAGTTGGCGGCGCCGGAACATTGGCCGCGGGAAACGCCCTTTCCATTTCGCCGCGCCGATATTCGATTTTATCAATCGGGATGCCCATGCTGGAATGCAGGTTCCGCATCCATTCCGCATGGATATCGTCGGACCATATTGGCTCGAACGCCTTTGCTTCGGCGAGGTGCGGAAGTAAGTTGGTCAATCGGCCCTGAAACAGGACGCAGGCATCGAGAACGGCGACCGGCACTGGCAAGGCCGCTCGCCCTGTCAGAAATCATAATCTTCGGTCAACGTCACGAGATTGCTCAGCGCCTGTCGTTGCTGCCGAGATTGCTCTATTTGATAGCTCATGACCTCTGCTCGTGACAGCTTGTTGTGGGAGAGGACCTTGCGAGGATGCAGTTGGCCTTTCGCGATCAGCCGCATGACTGAGGGCCTCGACATCTGGAGAATGGCGGCTGCCTCCTGAGGGCTGATCTCGTCGGCGGCGACGGTTGGCTTCGAGGCCTTGGCGCGACCAATCACGACTCCGCCGCGCGGTAATTGCGACGAAACCGCGTCAACGACCTTGAGGATGGATTTCAGCGTGCCCGCGTCCACCTCGACCTTGGTATTCGACCGCCGGCGCGCGACGCGAGCGCGTAACGCCCTGGCCTCCCGCCTGGCGTCCGCGATGTCCTTGGCGTTGAGCGCCACCTGGATCTGGGCTGCCATCGCATGTCTCCTGGTGCATGCGTCGGCGGGATACAGGGTAATTGCTCTAATTGCAATATATGAAGCATACGAACGCTCCGCGCGGTGGTGCCTCAGGTGTCGAGGCCGCCGTTTCGTGG
>CALFNB010000461.1 GCA_937902425.1 uncultured Acetobacteraceae bacterium
TGTTGTCGACGGCAAGTTCCGTCGCCAGATCATTCAACCGCCCCCAAACGTCCCACATCCACCGTGACAGCGTGGTTCAATGGCCCGTGTCCGCCGCCAAACCCCGGCGCCGAGGCGATCGCCGCTCGCACGTACACCCTCGCCCTGAGCACCGCGTCCCGCAACGACATTCCCTGCGCCAATCCGGCCGCCACCGCCGAGGCCGTGGTGCACCCCGTGCCGTGGGTATGCCGCGTGTGGATACGGGGCGACGAGAACGCCTCCGTCCGATCCGGCGTCGCCAGCAGGTCCACGATGTCGTCCCCCGGCAAATGTCCGCCCTTCAGCAGCACCGCCGGCACGCCCAAGGCCAGCAGCGCCGCGGCCGCGACCCGCATATCCGCGACAGTGACGATCGTCATGCCGGACAGCGCCTCGGCTTCCGGCAGGTTCGGCGTGACCACCGCGGCACGTGGCAGCAACTGACGGCGAAGCGCATCGACCGCCTCGGCGGCCAGCAAAGCATGCCCGCCCTTGGCGACCATCACCGGATCGACCACCACCGGAACGCCGGGGGCGTAACGGTCCAACGCCTCGCACACCGTGGCGATCACGGCGGAATCGCCCAGCATGCCGGTTTTGATGACGTCGGCGCCGATGTCGGTCATCACGGCCTCGATCTGACGCGCGATGAAGTCCAGCGGCACCGAATGAACCGCGTGCACGCCCATGGTGTTCTGCGCCGTGAGCGCGGTCAGTGCGGTCGCCGCGAACCCATCCAGCGCGGTGACCGTCTTGATGTCCGCCTGGATCCCCGCCCCGCCCCCGGAGTCAGAGCCGGCGACGATCAGTACCCGCCCCTTCACTCGGCCGCCTGTTCCGCGGCGGGAACCGGCTGGCGCGCGGCGGTGGCGATGACGGCGCACAGCGCGTCCACCACCTCGGACACCATCGTCGCGTCCTCGCCTTCGGCCATGACGCGGATCAGCGGCTCGGTGCCGCTCTCCCGGATCAACACGCGGCCGCTGCCGTTCAGCCGTGCCTCGGCGACTTTGATGTCGTGCTGCACGGTCTCCAGGCGCAGCGGCGAAACACCGGAAAACCGCACGTTCTTCAGGCATTGCGGCAGGCGTTGAAACACCTGACAGACCTCGGATGCCGGGCGTTGGCGCTCGACCAGCACGGCCAGCACCTGCAGCGCCGCCAGCAAGCCGTCGCCGGTGGTGGCGAAGTCGGACAGGATCAGGTGGCCGGATTGCTCGCCGCCGATGTTCAGCCCATGCGCCCGCATGTGCTCCGCCACGTACCGGTCGCCGACCCGGGTGCGATGCAGCCGCAGGCCGCGCGCGGCGAGGAACCGTTCCAGCCCCAGATTGGACATCACCGTGGCGACGATGCCGTCGCCGCGCAGTCGTCCCGACTCCTGCCACGAGCGGCCGATCAACCCGAGCACCTGGTCGCCGTCGATGATCTCGCCGCGCTCATCGGCCATGATCAGCCGGTCGGCATCGCCGTCCAGCGCGATGCCGAGATCGGCGTTGTGTTCGACGACCAGCGAGCACAGATGCTCGGGCACGGTCGAGCCGCAGGCTTTGTTGATGTTGAAGCCATCCGGCTCCACGCCGGTGCGGATGACGGTGGCGCCCAGTTCCCAGAGCACGGTGGGGGCGACGCGGTAGGCGGCGCCATGCGCGCAATCGATCACGATCTTCAGGTCGTCCAACCGCAAGCCGCGCGGGAAACTGCCCTTGGCGGCCTCGATGTAGCGGCCGGCCGCGTCTTCCAGCCGATTGGCCCGCCCAAGCCTCGCCGGCGCCGCCATCCGTGCATGCAGCCGCGTATCCATCAGCGCCTCGATCTCGCGCTCCGCGTCATCGGACAGTTTGTTGCCGTCGGGACCGAACAGCTTGATGCCGTTATCCTCATACGAATTGTGCGAGGCGGAGATCATGACGCCCAGATCGGCGCGCAGGCTGCGGGTCAGCATGGCGACGGCGGGGGTCGGCAACGGGCCGAGCAAGGTCACATCCATGCCGGCGCCGATGAAGCCGGCGGTCAGCGCGGGCTCGATCATATAGCCCGACAGCCTGGTATCCTTGCCGATCACGACCCGGTGGCGATGTGTGCCGCGGGTGAACATCAGGCCCGCCGCCTGGCCGAGCCGCAGCGCGATGCCGGCGGTCATCGGCTCGGAGTTCGCCTTGCCGCGGATGCCGTCGGTGCCGAACAGACGCCTGCCGTTGGTCATACTCTCTCCGTGCCGCTGTCTGATTCGCCAACGTCTGATTCGCCAACGTCTTATTCGAGTGACCATACGCTATCAGAAAACCAAAGGTTTCGTCATCAACCAACTATCGTGTGCCACACCCGGACCGCCCGCACCGTTTCCTTGACGTCATGGACCCGTAGCACCGCCGCGCCCTGGCTCAGCGCGAACAGGCCGGCGGCGATGGAGCCGGGGAAGCGGCGGGCGGGTTCCGGCTCCCCGCTGGCAGCGCCGATGAACCCCTTGCGCGACACGCCGGCGACGATTGGCAAACCCAGAACTGCGAGCCGGGACAGGCCGCGCAGCAGAGCGAACGAATGCGGCGGGTGCTTGGCGAAGCCGAAGCCGGGGTCGATGGCGATGGCGTCGCGGGCGATATCGGCTCGTGCGGCCGCCTGGATCAGCAGGGTCAGTTCAGCGGTCACCTCGGCGGCGACGTCGTCGTACCGGGCCAGACCCATCATGGTCGCGGGCGTGCCACGCATGTGCATGAGGACAACCGGGCAACGCCTGGCGGCGACCAGAGCGGCGGCATCCGGGTCATGGGTCAGGCCGGTGATGTCGTTGACGATCGCCGCGCCGGCATCCAACGCGGCCGCCATGGTCTCGGCGTGGCAGCTATCGACCGAGATCAGCACACCGGCGGCGGCCAGCGCGCGGATAACGGGCAGGATGCGGGCCCGCTCGATCTCCGGCGGGGTCGGCGAGGCGCCGGGACGCGCACTCTCCCCGCCCACGTCGACGATGTCGGCGCCGTCGTCCCGCATGGCGAGGCCGGCGGCGATCGCGACCTCGGGATCGAGCCGGCCGCCGTCGCTGAAACTGTCCGGCGTGACGTTGAGCACGCCCATGACGCGTGGCCGGTCGAGGGTCAGGCCAGCCCAGGTGGCTGGCGGTTTGGTGGAGAGCGTGGTCATGGGACCCCTGTTCGAGAGGCAACTTCTCCTGTCATCGCGCCCGCGTCAAAGCAAACCGCGCGACTTGTCCCGGACTGTCAGGCGCCACGGATCGGATACCACGCTGGCGCGTGTCCTTGTGGCGGGCCTGGGCCGCCAGTCGGTGCTACGCGCCGATATCTCGCCTGGCCGCGAATGTCATCCGAGCCTGGTCCAGCCATTCGCGGGGGAAGACGGCGCCGGGATCGTTTCGCAGTTCCCGAAGGGCCGACCACGCCATGTCAATCAGGCCGCGAACCGAACGCGGCCCGACCGCGGCGGGGGTGTGCGCGGCGACATGATGGCGGAAGGACTGGTTCAGGAAGGCATCGATATCGGGCCGATGACGATCGGCTTCCTCCGGCCACGCGATGCCGGCGGTCTGGCCGGCCCGCATCATGCAGCCGCGCCAGTCGAGCAAAAGATCCTCGTAGGCGATCACCGCGCGCGGCAACGAACGCGTGATCCGCTCCGCTTCGAGCATGTGGTGCAGCCACAACAACGCCATCGCGTCCCACGGCAACCGATCGCGCTCGAACAGCGATCGCATGACCTCGAGGGGGTGACGGATCACGAGCAGCACGGCCACCGCGGCGCCGGCGGCACGCAACGCCGGCAACCAGACCGGCAGGGTCAGGCACAGCCGGGGGTCCTTGATCACGAAGGCGGGGGCGTCGGCGAATTCCGCGCGCACGATGGCCGCGGTCAGGTCGAACGCGTTGGGACTAGCGGCCTCGCGGACCCGGTCCGGATCGAGCGACAGACAGTTGTACCAGGTGAAACCCATCTCCTTCAGCAGCAGATCATTGAGCAGCCCGACCGCGACCGGTTCATAATACCCCGCCGGATTGTCACGCGACGGCGGCAGCATTCCCCTGGGTGGGGCCAGTCCGAGACGCACGGCGGTGCCGGCGACCGCGGACGTGCCACTTCGATGCATTCCAACAACGATAACGGCCAGGCGTTGATGCACTGCCATAACTCAATTTGATGTTTGGTCGATTATGAATTCGGGATTTTCACGGTATGGGTGGTCTGTAACCGTGACAATTCCTGGACGTTACGAATTGTGACATGTGAAGCGAACCAGGCCGGTGGCGGGATTTTGTCCTTCGGCGCTTCTTGCATCGGCGCGAGCGTGTGACTGTTGAGGGCCGCGAGGAACGCCAGCCGCGGATCGTGATTGTGCGTCCTCGCGATGCGATGCGGTGGGTTGGCGTACACCACACCACGCTGGCGCGACAACCGCACCGTCAACGTGATATCGCCTCGGGGAACGCAACCGGGATATCAATCTCCGTGACGGAAGATCGACAGGAAGACGCGAACGGTTCTTCCACGATCTGTGTAAATCCTCTAAATCGGCTTCCGCTTAATCTGTGTTAAAAGAGGAGCATCAATGCTGGCACGGGCTTCCATTTAAGCCCAATGGCCATGGCGCGAGCGACCTTTTCTGGACCGGGGGACCATCAAAGGACCGCGCGTTGGTCACCTCCAATATTCTAAACACAGATTAAGCGATTTAGAAGATTACACAGAGCGTGGCGGTGACGCTGTTGGTCAAGACTCATGCGTTGTGTGGAGTAGAGGATGGGAATTCATGAATCTTCGTGATCCGTCTGACCACGGATAACCGGTCAGAGCGGTGCGCTTCACGTTTGAGTGTTTTAATCCCTTTCGGGATATATTCCCCGCAGCTTGCTGCGCTCTTATGATGGGGCATGAGCAGCTATATCCACAAAAGCCATAATGTCACGGTATTG
>CALFNB010000462.1 GCA_937902425.1 uncultured Acetobacteraceae bacterium
GAGCAATGCCGCGAACCCGCCGAGCATGATACCCAGCAGCCAACGGTAGTCCGACCGGGCGTCTCGCCGCAGATCGCGAATTTCATCGGCGACCCCCTTCCGAAATCCCTGGATGTCACCACGGATTCCCCGCAGGTCCGCGATCGAGTCCCGCGTGTCCTTGGCGATCTGCTCCAATACCGCGATGCGCGCTTCCATGCCTGGATCATGGGGACCGCCGCCGCCGCCGGCAATCCCTCGCGGCAACTGCACGGGTTTTGCTTTTTCCTCGCCTTCGGCGAGTTGGCGATCCGACCACGGCCCCTGAACGACTTCACTCATCGTCCAGCGACTCCAGGTCCAGCGAACCGAGCGCGATTCTCGTCGCCACACCGGCCGCGGTGTCCGCGTGGCCGATCATCAGCGCGGTCTCCGGCGGAACATCATCGCCGTAGCGGTCCGCCGCCAGTTGACCAAGGGCCTTCGCCAGCGCGGATATGCCGTTCGCCAGCAACGTGACGGCGCAGCCCGTTCGTGCCAGACCGGCGGGGTAACCGATCGCCTTAAGCTCGAAATACAGTTGGCGAATTTGTGCCTCGGGACCGGTCGGCGGATCGGACATCAGTCGCCTCGCTCGTTGAGCGGGAACCTTCGGCCTGATATAGTGCCGGAATGCGGCCCGCGGATGGTGATGACATTCGCGCCCACCGTAGGCCGGGGTCCAGGAAACCCCGGCCAGCCCACGGCTTGACAATGGTTAGCATACTGACCCGAATCCCGCCATGGACGAGAAAGAAGATGATCCCTTGCTCGGGCTTTTGGCTCGCCCGAAGCGCATCATGGGCCGCTTGCTGAATTGCCTCACTGGATTGGCGTCGATGTAGTCCCATGCGACAGCGCATGAGCAGACACAACTGAGCGTCGCCAGATCACGGCGCACCGTTGCTCCTTTGGCACCAGTGGAGTAATTTGAAAAGCAAGATCGTCCAATCCCTCAAAGAGACAGTGGCTTCTCCCGTCGATGCAATATTACCGACATTTCTAACCGTCAAACCATCATCAAGGACGGCTCCGGTTTCCGAACATGAAAAGCAGTTTCTTGAACTGAAGCACGAAGTTGATCTTTTGAGGAATGAGGTAGTACGCCGAGCGCAACCTTTGGATCGACCCTCAATACAACCTGACGAAGCGGAGGAGAGAATTCGGGCTTACTTGAGACGAGGAATGGCCAGACAACCAATAATCGCACGCCTGTCTGATTTAGGTGCTCCAACAGACTGGGTTCGTGATAAAATCAGGGAATACGCAATGAGTGAGAATGGCAAACCTGATGGAGGCGTAGACGTGCCAGTTTGAAGTGTTCTGTTTTGCCAAGACGTCAAGCCCACGGGTCGTTCCACTGAGCGATCTGGCGATCGGCACGTTGGTCGGCACACCTCGGCACATCACGTCGCCCTATGTGTTCTGGCATGATGATGGTCAACGATACACGATGTTCGCCAACATTTTCGCCGCAACCGCCAGGCGAGCCAAGGTGCCATTCCGGTGCCACGATCTCAGACATGCTTTCGCTAGTCGGTTCCTTCAAGCCACCGGCAACATTCCCGCCCTTCAAGCGATCCTCGGCCACCGGTCGATCCAAATGACCATGAGATACGGACACCTGGTGACCGAACATCTGCATCAGGCAATGGCGAATTTCGGCACGAAAACCGGCACAGCGGGAGCGGTTTCTACCAGCACGCCGGGCATCGAAAGTCCCGCAACTATTTGAAAGTACAGAAGAAAGCGGGGTATGGAGGGGGTTGGATTTAAACCAACGTAGGCGCTAGCCAACGGATTTACAGGTCGTCCGCCGCATCAGATACGCGGTTCGCGCGGTTACGGGAACTTTCACGGCCAAAGTGGAACGCGACAACCGCCGTGAAAATCGACCAGAGCTGATCAGGGACATTCCGCCGAAAGCACGTAAGCGCCGCGGCGGCCACACATTGCTTCTGACCGCCGAGGTATGATCCAGTATCGTTACGATGAAGCACAACGGATCAGCACTCGCCATTGGCGTTTTTCCGCGGGCATGGCTGGCGAAACGGCCCCGCTTCGTGATCCATTTCACGCCGACGGGCTCATCATGGATGAACCTCGTTGCGCGGTTTTTCGCCGGCCTGACCGGAGACGTCATCCGCCAGGGGAGCTTTACTTCGGTTCGTGAACTGGTGCGCGGCATCAACCGCTGCCTCGCGCAACGGAACTCGGACCCGAACCCGTACAAGTGGAACGCCAACGGCGCGGAGATCTTGGCGAAGATAAAACGCGCCCGTGCCGCACGCGACGCCCAGGCCGTTTTGTGAGGATAATTGCGTGTCAGCACACTGGCACATGCCCAGACGCGACCGCCGCCCCCAACGGCCCAACCGTACTGGGCGGGTGAAACGGGATGGGACCGTCATGATTGGCGTCGCGAACCCAGCCCGCCAGTTCAACGCCTTTGACCAGCGCCGTCACGATCTCTCGCCCGGAAATCTTGGTGATGGGTCAGTTTGAATGTCACCCACCGACCCACGGCGGACATTTGGAACATCGCTCGACGCCGCCGGCTCGCATCAGTTGTTGCGCACCAGATTTCTGCACCGGGAATGTTCAATATAATCAATGGCTCGTTCTTGGTGCACGTTTCTTGATTAATGCAACGATTTCATTTGTGCGATCTGCCCATTGAACCAGGCGAGATCGTTTTTCCAGGTCGCGTTGTCTGGCGAGACTTGTGTCATGCGGATGATGATCGCTTGTCCTTGGCGCAGTGTGCTGAGCGCATCAGTTGACGCGCCCATCTTTCGCAAAATAACTGCAAGCTTGGCATACGACACCGACAGATCGCGCTGCCATCCGGCGTTGCCGGGGTCCGCCTTCGCCAGACGGTCCCTGATCGCCAGGCTGTCGCGGTAGGATTTCAGCGCCTCCGGCAGGTTCCCCTGCGCCACCAGCACGTCGCCAACCTTATTGAACGACACCGACAGATCGCGCTGCCATCCGGCGTTGCCGGGGTCCGCCTTCGCCAG
>CALFNB010000463.1 GCA_937902425.1 uncultured Acetobacteraceae bacterium
ACATCCTGGCGACCCTGGCCTTCATCAAACCGCCGCCATTGCCTTCCTGACGAAGCCACCCCGACAATCAATTTCGCCTCACCTCCCCCCAACCTTCACCAGAGTTTTGGCCATAATGAGAACTGCTGGGATCGTTAACCGGCGCTTGACACGCGACTCGAGGCATGAGTCAAGCTCCCCATGTCGCCGCCGCCGTCTGATTCGCACGAAGAAGCCCCTCCGATATCGGACGGCATGGCGCGTTTGGAATCGTTGATCGCGGCACTCCATGCACAGAACGCCGAGTTGCGGGCGACGATAGCGGTGCGGAATGCGCGGATCGCGGACCTGGAACGTCAGCTCGGGCTGAACAGCGGCAACAGCGGCAAGCCCCCGTCCAGCGATGGGCTGAAAAAGAAGCCGGCGCGCGTGCGCAGTCTGCGTGAACGGTCAGGCAAGAAGCCCGGCGGTCAGCAAGGCCATCCTGGCAAAACGCTGAGCCGAACCGAAACGCCCGATGCCACGATCGATCATTTCCCCGAGATCTGCCCGGGGTGCGGCGGCCCCCTGAACGAGGCGATGGCCACCGGTCATACCGCGCGGCAGGTGTTCGACCTGCCCGCGCCACAGCTTTGATCGTCACGGAACATCGCGCGCATGCCTGCCGCTGCGCGAAGTGCGGCGCGGAGACGCGCGCGGCTTTTCCCGCGGACGTGACCGCGCCGGTGCAATACGGCGCCCACATCGCGGCTGTCGTGGTTTATTTGCTGCACTTTCAGTTTCTACCCGAGCAGCGTCTGGCGATGTTGATGGCCGATTTGTTCGGCGTGCATCTGGTGACAGCCACCATCGCCGGCATGAGCCGGAGTTGTGCCGCACGGTTCCAGGGATTCGCCGCCGCCGTGCGCGATCACGTGGCGGCGGCGCCAGTAAAACACATGGATGAAACCGGCTTCCGGGTTGGCGGCAAAACGCAATGGCTGCACATCGCATCGACCATCTGGCTGACATTTTACCGCGTCTCCCCGAAGCGGGGCAGCCTGATGGAAAACGTCCTCGGCATCGTCGTCCATGACCATTGGAAACCGTACTACACCCTGAAAGGCGTCTTGCACGCGTTATGCAACGCGCATCATTTGCGAGAACTCAAGGCGCTCGTCGAAATCGAGAAAGAGGACTGGGCGAGGAAGATGCAGCGTCTGTTGCGCCAGGCGTGTCATGCGACAAACCTCGCACGTGAACAGGGCATTACGCTGTCACCCCGGCTCATCGCGCTGATCGAACGACGTTACAATGCCATTTTCACGGAGGGCTTCGCATTTCATGCCGCGCAACCCGCCTTGATCTCCAGCGCGAGGAAACGCCTGGGCCGGACACCGCGCCGGGTTGGCCATAATCTCCCGCGCCGTCTCCATACCCGCAAACAGGACGTGTTACGCTTCCTGTCCGATCCCACCGTGCCGTTCACCAACAATCTGGCGGAACAGGATGGCCGGATGATGAAACTCCGCCAGAAAATATCCGGCGGCTTCCGCTCCGAACAGGGTGCGGAGGACTTCAGCGTGATCCGGTCGTTGATCTCGACAGCGAGGAAGCAGCGCTGGGATATACTGCGAACGTTGACCAGCCAGCCAAACCGGCTGATCGATGAACTTCAGGTCGCATGAGCCGAACCAGGGAACCTGGGCAGTTACGTTCTTTTGGAAAATAGACTATTACGATATGCGTTACGATATGCGTATGGAGTTCGGGTCGGAGGATCCCGCCGACCCCAGCAAAACCACTCGCGTCCTGACCCTCATGTTGGCCGAGGAGTACTAATCTCCCGTTTATCCCGACCCTCTTGGGTCGGGAATTTTGCGCAACGCACAGGTGGCTGGAGTGGAAATGCCGGTCCAGATCGCTTCCCGAAAGCGAGACAAGAAGTGCTCGGTAATCCTCCGGTCGTCGCCTGGGTCATGTATGCCAGTATCCCGGCATTCATGCAGCTTGGATTCCGTGGCGCGCCCTTCAAGTCTTATCGGTGTCGTCTTTCTGTTCTGCCGCCCCAAGGCGCTGACGGGTGGGATGGTGACCGTCTATCAGATGCTGTTCACTGACGTCGCGAACTACCGTCGTGAATACGCCATGGTGAAGGCAATGAAGAGCGTTTTTCGTTTGGCGGCGCGGCCGCACGGCGCCACCAGGGAGTACCCATGTGGGGGCCGCGTCGGTGAACGAAAAACGTATTGGACTAAGCCGCTCCCACCCGCGCTGAAACCACCATCGGGCGATGAGAGCCAACAGTTGCCTGGGATGTGATCCACGCCACAAATGCCGCGCGGGGCGGCTCGGTCCAGCTCGAAATGAGGAGACTCGGATGCAACCCTCGCGGGTATGGCACAAACTTTGCTAATATGGGCATTGTATGTTTTGAAATGGTAGGTGCATCAAAGACTTGCAAACAACGTTGCGGACACGTGGCAACCAGAGGTTGAATAAGGCCCTGCACGAGCGGACGAAACTCCCTGGAGGTGACAAAAAATCTTGGCTCTTATCGCGTTAATTGTTGGGATCGCGTGATACCCAGGGCGGAATGCAGC
>CALFNB010000464.1 GCA_937902425.1 uncultured Acetobacteraceae bacterium
GGCTGGAGCAAGCCATCGCCGCCTACCGCCTCGCGCTACAGGAGAGGATCCGCAACCGCGTGCCGCTCGACTGGGCTTTCTCCCGCCATACCCTGGCGAACGCTTTGGCAGTCCTGGCGGAACGGACGGGGGATCGGGCGCGGACGACAGAGGCGCTCGCTGCCATGCGCGACGCCGCCCAGGTGTATCGCGAGAGCGGCAACAGCTACTGGCTGCCGGTCGCTGAGCGGGAGATCAGGAAGATTGAAGCGGGGCTGGCCAGGATGAAGCGGTAGGGACTCCGCTGTATCCTCATCGCCGGCGACGTTCAAGGCGGCCAAAACGGGGTGCGTCATCGTCCTTGCGAAATCAGCCCCGAAAGCTGATTTCGGCCAGCATGGCCACTAAAACAGTGTCCCAACCTTCCGCCAGCGCCACAGCCGGAGCTTGCCCCAGCGGGAACGCCGCCGCATACCGGGGCGATATCGGAGCGGCGCCAGGCGGGGCGCGGACGATGGATCATGATCCACGGTTGAATTCTACGTCTCGCGTCGCACGATGCGCATCTGGCGGGCACGCAATGCTTCCGCGACTGTTCGCATGACGATCCGCATGAATGCCTGACTGAACGTGCCATAGCTATAGACGAGCGGATCGTGCGCGATGGGTTCTACATGGAAAGACCCTGGAAGCACGTCGCGATTGCCTTCATCCAGCAGGATCCAGGACGTCGCGAGACCGCGCAGGCGAAGCCGGCGGCGCTCCGTCTCCGGCACTTTCACCGCCAGGCGCCCCGGCCCAGGTTCGCGGGTGGTGAGAGGAAACAACACCACGTCATCGCCGAGGCGCGTCAGCGGTACCACCACGCACGCCGGGCGTGCCTTTCGCCCATGCTCCTCCCCTTTGTCATTTTCTCTGGCCCAGAGAAAATGGTAGCTGACGACGAGACCGGTTTCTGGCCGGTCAATCGGCACGATCGGTCTCGCCTTCCATACTGTCAGCCAAAGCGAGCAGACCGTCGCGAAGATCATCCGGCATGGTGTCGATGGTAAAACTTTGCCTCCGGTCAGGCGGTTGGTGAGTCAACCGTTCGAAGCTTTCCAGTGACATCAGGACAAATCGGGGCCTGCGATGGTGCGTGATCATGACCGGCTCCCGCATGGCAGCATCCGTCACGGAGCCCACGTGCTTATTCAGATCAGCGGTCGTAAACGTTCGCATACCGGTATACCCCTGGCCATTGTCCATAATATCCAGATTATCCATAAACTCTATGTCAATTCATGCCAATGGGCCGGGAAGCCGCCATCACCCCCTGACCACCCGCCCCTCCAACGGATACGACGGATCGTTGTACCCCGGCGTCGACGGATGTCCCGGCGAGACCAGCCGATCAATCAGCGCCTCATCCTCCACCCCCAGCCGGCACGTCAGGGCACCGGCGTAATCCTCCCACTGGTCCTCGGTGCGCGGCCCGCCGATCGCGGCGGTCACCAGCCGGTTGTTCAACACCCAGGCGAACGCGAACTGTCCCGGCGTCACGCCCCTCGCCTTCGCGTGCTCCGCGATCTTCTGGGCTATATGCAAACTCTCCGGCCGCCATTCCGACTCCAGCATCCGCCGGTCCTGCCGACCCGCGCGCGTGCCCGCCTGAGGCGGCACGTCGGGCCGATATTTACCGGTCAGGATACCCCGCGCCAACGGCGAATACGGCACCACGCCGAGCCCGAAATAGCCACAGGCCGGCAGATGCTCGACCTCCACCTCGCGGTTCAGCGCATTGTACAGCGGTTGACTGGCGATCGGCCGGTCGATCCCCGCCGTATCGCACAGACGGCAGATCTCGGCGACCCGCCAGCTTCGGTAATTCGAAACGCCGAAGTATCGGATTTTCCCCGCCCGGATCAGATCGGCCAGCGCATGCACCGTTTCGGCGAGCGGCGTCGAATGGTCTTCCTTATGCAAGTACAGCAGATCGATCTCGCTCACCCCGAGCCGCCGTAAACTCCCCTCCACCGCGTGCTGCACGTGCCGCCGCGACAGCCCGCGCGCGTTCGGCCCGGTACCGGTCGGGTTGAAGCATTTGGTGGCGAGCACCCACCAGCTCCGCTGCTCCCGGATCGCCCGCCCGGTCACTTCCTCGGACTTCCCGCCGCCATAACCATCGGCCGTGTCGATGAAATTAACCCCTTGTTCGCGCGCCCGTGCCACGATGCGGGCCGACGTCGCCTCGTCCGTGGCACTTCCGAACATCATCGTCCCGAGGCACAGCGGGGACACTTTCAACCCGCTCACGCCAAGCCGCCGGTATTCCATGCTCGATCCTTTCGCCACTGCCCAATTCTTGTCCGCACTGTCCACCTTACACCAGACCGGCTTAATTGGACCCATGCCGACTCGCACCACACTCCACACGGCCGCCTCGCATGCTGCCCCCCTTGGCGCCCCCTCCCTCACCGCGCTGTTCCGCGGCTTCGTCAGCATCGGAATGTCGAGCTTCGGCGGCGGCCTGACAGCCTGGGTCCGGCGCGAGGTGGTGCAGCGGCGAGGCTGGATGGACGACCAGCAGTTCCTGTCCGGCTACGCGCTGTCGCAACTCGTACCGGGCGCCACCAACGTCAACCTCGCGGTGTTCATCGGCACCCAGTTGCGCGGCGTTCCCGGTGCACTGGCCTGTTTCGCTGGTCTGACTGCCCCTCCCCTGGTGCTCGCCCTCATCCTGGGTGCCGCTTATTTCGGCATGCGCGGCATGCCGGGCGGAGTCTCGCTCAGCATCGCGCTGTCCGGCATGGGGGCGGTCGCGATCGGCCTCAATCTTGGCACCGGCATCCGGCTGGCCCGCCACGGCGTCAGGGGGATCATTCCGGCGCTGATCACGGCCACGGTCGCGTTGTCGATCGGGGTCGCCGGCATCCCGTTGCTCAAGGTGCTGGCGGTCATGATCCCGGTCAGCCTGGTGGCGGCGATCCTGACCCGGCCGACCGGCAACCAGGCCCGAGGGATCAATCCCCCAGGGATCAACCCAAGGAACGAATACCGGTGATCGTCACGCTGGTGCAACTGTTCTGGCTGTTCGCCTTGCTGTCGATGGTGGCGTTCGGCGGCGGCGCCGGCGTGATCCCCGACATTCAGCGCGCCGCCGTGGGGACGTATCACTGGCTGACCGCGAAGGAGTTCCTGGATCTGTTCGCGATCTCCCGCACCGCCCCGGGACCAGGATCGATGATCGCGGTATTGGTCGGACAGAAAGCGGCGGGACTGGCCGGGGCCGCCGTCTCCTTCATCGCGATGTTCGGCCCGTCCAGCGTGGTCGTGTATGGCGTCGCCCGATTCTGGAACCGCGCCGCCCGCAAGCCCTGGCGCGCGGTGGTGGAACGGGCGCTCGCGCCGGTCGGCATCGGCATGACATTCGCCACCGGTCTGTCACTCGCTCGCGGCACCGAACATGAGCCGTTGTCCTATGCGATCACCGCGGCGGCCACGCTGACCTTCGCCTTTACTTCAATCCATCCAATCCTGCTGTTGGCGACCGGCGCGTCGATCCTCTTGCTGGCCGCCGGTTGAGGCGGCGATGGCGGAGGATCCCACGTCCGAACGAGCGCGAACCGAGCATTTGCTCAGTCTGGTCCTTGACCCGGTCTGGTATCGCGCCCGCCATCGCGACGTCGCCGCCAGCGGCGTGGACCTGTTGCGGCATTTCATCGATGCCGGTTTGCGCGAGCGGCGCGATCCAAACCGCTGGTTCGATGGCGCATGGTATGTCCGCCAAAACGCCGATGTCGCCGCCTCGGGCGCGCACCCGTTGCTGCACTACATGTCGGAAGGCGCGAAACAAGGCCGCGATCCGCACCCTCGTTTCGATGCCGGATGGTACGCGCGACAGCATCCGGAAGCCGCCGGCAATCCGTTGTTGTTTCACCTGCGCGTCGGTGCCATGCGCGGCTGGCTGACCGAACGGCCGGTCGCGATCGAACAGTACCTGCCTTCGACAAAACAGCCGTTCCCCGACCCCGCGCCCGTCCCGGACCCTGACCCCGCGCCCGTCCCGGTCGACATCATCATCCCGGTTTACCGCGGCCTGGCGCTCACGCGATGCTGCGTCAGGTCGGTGCTGGCCGATACCGAACGACCCAACGGGCGAATTATCGTGATCGACGATCGCTCGCCCGAGCCGAAACTCAGCGCCTGGTTGGACCGGCTGGCGAACACCGGCGCGATCACGCTGTTGCGGAACAAGAAGAATCTGGGGTTTGTCGCCTCGGTCAATCTCGGCATGCGGCGCGCCGGCGATCACGATGTCGTGCTGCTGAACAATGACACCGAGGTACCGGGCGGTTGGCTGCGCCGACTGCGGGCGCAGGCGTACGCGGGTGATAAAATCGCCAGCGTTTCGCCGCTGTCCAACAACGCGTCGATCTGCGGCTACCTCAGTTACGCGGGCGGTCCGATGCCACCGGGCACGACGTTGGCGGAACTCGACGCCGCCTGCCGCCTGGTCAACGCCGGCCGGTTCACCGCCGCACCGACGACCGTCGGCTTTTGCATGTACATCAGGCGCGCCGCCCTCGATGAAGTGGGCCTGTTCGACAGCAAAACATTCGGCAAGGGCTATGGCGAGGAAAACGATTTCTGCCTGCGCGCATCCACTTTGGGGTGGCATCACCATATCGCGTGCGATACGTTCGTGCGGCACGAGGGCAGCGGCAGTTTCGGCGACACCGCCGACGCGGGGATCAGCCGCGCCTACAAGATCCTGACCGAACGCTATCCCGACTACGCACTCAGCATCGCGCGGTTCGTCGACGACGCCGAGACCGAGCCGTTTCGTTTCGCGGTCACGATGGCACTGTTCCGGAAATCGGGGCTGCCGACGATCCTGGTGCTGTCCCACCACATGGACGGTGGTGTGCGCCGGCACGTACATGACATCGTGGAGCGGGACGCCGGGCGCGCCAACTATCTGGTGCTGGAGCCCGCCTCGCGCGGTCTCGCATTGTCGGTTCCCGCATTCCCTGGGCATCCGAAACTCGTCCTGGCGGCGGAACGGTGGCGCGATGTCGCGGCGCTGGCGCGCTCGGCCGGCGTGACACGGGTGCATATCCATCACCTGATGGGACTTGATTTCGACGCGCGCGCGTTGATTTTCGCGATTGGGGTGAAATTCGACGTCACGCCGCACGATTATTTCGCGATTTGCCCGCAGGTCACGTTACTGCCCTGGTCGGCGGGTCCTTACTGTGGCGAACCAGGTCCGGCCGGCTGCGACGCCTGCATCGCCCACCGGCCATCGCACGGCGCCACGGACATTTTGTCGTGGCGGCTGCTGTGGGCATGGCAATTCCACCAGGCCGAGCGGGTCTTCGCACCCAGTCAGGACGCGTTGGACCGGTTGCGCCGGCATGGCCTGGGTGCGCGAGCGAGGCTTGTCCCGCATGAGCCGGTCGCGCCCGGACCGTGGCCAACGCGCGCAAAGCCCAGACCCGGCAAGCGGCTGCGTGTCGCCGTACTGGGCGTGCTCGCCAACCATAAAGGTGCGCAACTCGTCGCCTCGGTGGCGATGGCGGCCAATCCGGGAATGCTGGAAGTCCAGTTGATCGGCGATGTGGAGGCAACGATCCCCGCCGCCGCGCGCGACCGCATGACGATCCACGGTCCATACCGCGAGGGCGAGCTTCCGGCGTTGCTGGCGAAATACCGCCCGCATGTCGTGTGGTTCCCCGCCTCCTGGCCGGAGACCTACAGCTTCACCCTGTCCGCCGCGATCGAGGCCGGACTGCCGGTCGTGGCGAGCGAGATCGGTGCGTTCCCGGAACGGCTCGCCGGCCGGCCGCTGACCTGGCTGATCCCCCCGACGCTGGAGCCGGCGGCGTGGTTGGCGCTGTTCGACACCGTTGCCGACACGCTGCGGACGCGACGGCCGCCACCCGATCGCGTTCCGGTGCGCCCCGCCGCGAATGGACCCGAAGCGCCCGCGCGGATCGCCATCCGACGCGGCCCCGATCTCGTGGATCTCCGCCGCGATGGGGTCACGTCGATCGTGGTGGTGCCGGAGCCATTCGATGACCACGCACCGGGCGGGCCGTACACGCCGTGCGCCCAGATCAGGCTGCTGCGACCGTTGGATCACCCGGGGACGGGACATGGCCTGGCGACCACCATGGCCGACGCCAGCACCGCATCCCGGTATCACGCCGACGTCATCGTGACGCAGCGCCACGCGGTGCCTTCCATCGCCGCCGCCGATGCCCTGGCGGCGCATGCGAAACGAACCGCGGCCACACTGATCTACGACCTCGACGACGACTTGCTGACTGTCCCGCCCAACCATCCCGAAGCGGCGGAACTGGCACCGAAAGCCGCGGTGGTGGAGCACATGATCCGACGGGCCGACATCGTGCGGACCTCGACCGCGGCGCTCGCCGAGCGGGTGGCGCCGCTCGCCCGCGAGGTCCAGGTCGTGGCGAACGCGCTCGATGAGCGGATCTGGCTACCCGGCCGCCGAGGTCCAACCGACCGTTACGGTGCGGTCCGCATCCTGTGCATGGGCACCGCGACCCATGATGCCGATTTCGCGATCCTGCTGCCCGCGCTGGACGAGATCCATCGGCAATTCGGCGACCAGATCACGTTCGATCTGATTGGCTTCGTCTCCGGGACCAGCGTACCCGCGTGGATCCGCCGGGCGGCGCCCTCGCCGCACGCGGCGCGATCCTACGCCGGCTTCGTGCATTGGCTCACCTGGTCCGGTCCCTGGGATATCGGCCTCGCACCGCTGGCCGACTCGCCCTTCAACGCCTGTAAATCCGCCATCAAAATTCTCGATTATGCCGCACTGGGCCTGGCCACGCTGGCCTCCGACGTGGCGCCGTACCAGGGATCGCTGGCGGACGGGCCTGGAGGAAGCCTGGTGCCGAACACGACCCCGGATTGGTACGAAGCGCTCAGCCGGCTGATCCGGGATGCCGCGCTACGCCGCCATTTGGCGGCGGGCGGCGGTGAACTGTTCAAGACCTCCGGGACGTTGGCGAGCCAGGCTGATGCGTGGCGACGAGCCTGGCCGCGAACCGGAAAGCGAAAGCGCCGGTCGACGCCCTGATGCCGATGCGGCTCGCCTGGGCCACCGCGCGGAGCAACGCCGCCTCAAATTGACCTGCAACGCGAAACGCTCTTATCGCGAACTCTGTTGGCGGGAAACCAAGCGGAAGAATTATTCAACCACGGATGCACGCGGATACAAGCAGATGCACCGTGCCGCTTCAAAGTTTTCGTCCAACTTCGCACGACGGAGTGTGCCGCCGGCGCATGGTTCCGCTCGGTCCATCTGTATAGCTAACCTTAAAAATCCCCTCAAATTGCGAAAAATTTGTTAGGCCGCGAGCCTTGTCAGGGCCTGGGTACTGGCATTTCTCGCGGTGATCAACGCGGTGACAACGATACGACCTTGCACCGTAAGCTGGTACCGATGGGTGCCGGTCATCTTGCGGATCAGGCGATGCATCCGTAACAAAGCCAGCTTGCGCGACACCGCCGCGGCATGGCGCCGTTGATCTTCCGGTGAGGCATCGGCGTCGTCGAACAGTAGTTCGCGTAGATCGCGGTTGCGCAAACCGCTGATGGTGAATTCGCCCCGGCTGATGGCATCGAGCAGTTTCGCATCGTCCGGGGCATGCGGATTCAGCGGCCGTGCCCGGCGGCCGTCGCGTGTTACCGGCTGGCACAGCCGGGCGGTCAGTTCACCCAGCGAGGTGCTGTCCTCGACCGACGCCAGGGCCTTCAGATAGCGGTTATTGGCGGCCTGTGAAGTTTCCGCGCGGCGACGCAGATCGGCGATCCCCTTGCGCATCCGGTGCCAGGCTTTTTTCGCTTCGAGCTTGCCTTCCGGGGTACGGAAGGACTTATTTAAACCCCGCCGCGTCGTTGATCGTGGTCTCGACCCGCAGCACGCTGCCTTGCTTATTGTACAGTTTGATCGAGTTCTCGCCCAGACGGTGCTTGATCCGCACACCCTCGGGGCGCCGCTTCACGCCGCTCGTCACCTCCGTCATCAGCCGTGGCGGGATGTTACCGGAAGGTGGAACGTTGCGGCCCAGGAAGCGCATCACGTCGGGGCTGAGGAAGGTCGTCAGGCCGTGGCGCACCAGAGCTGGATAAAGCCGGTCCAGCGATTCGGTGTCCCAGAACATGATGTCAGTGGCCCATTCGGTTTGATAGGCTGACCAGTAATATTCCATCGGGTAAGCCTGGAACATCGTGTCACGCAGCGGGTTCAGCTCGCGCGCGATGCCGTTGAGCAATTCCGGCCATGCCGCCCGTAGCTGCTGGTCCATCAACTGTTGCGCCCGCTTCGGATCTTTCAGCCAGGTGAAACAATTGTCGCGCCGGACGTACTTCATCCTGGCCGCGTCCATTGAGCGAGCCAGCCACTCCCGGCCGTTGACGCAGATCTGGATGGAGAACGGAAACCGGGTCTGGATGCGAGCATGCATGAAGCCGAACACCGGATGGTTGTATAGTGATACAGATGCAGGCATTTGCGGAGCCGTGGCAGCAGGTTCAGATGTTTGCTCTCCCGGTCGCGCACAAGTTCGTAGCTCTGACAGACCTCGACGGCGGTGAGAATGCAGATCAAACCTTGCGTTATGCCATCCGCCTCGGCGATCTCGCGGGCGATTTGCTCTTTGTTGGTGACGTTCGACGGCAGATAGCGGATTGGCCGGCCGGTCCGCCGCGCGGCTTGCTCTGACGCCTCTCGCAATTGTTTGGTCAGGGCTTCAGCGTGGTGGGCGAAATTCTTCAGTAAAACCTGGACGGCCCAGAGATAGGCCATCATCCCGGCGCGGTGGGCCAGTATACGTAACGTTCCCCGGAAGACCAGGCGGTCGAAGCCGGACAGCGTCCCGATGACATTGTCCGCGTGTTTCGATACAAACGATTCCACGGCGTTCTCCTTTGGCTAATTTGGTTTCTTTGGTCGGAAACCAGTTTAGCCGGCCGCGGTGGGGAACGCCGTACTCCTGTTTGGTTGCGGCCGAAGGCACCGCTAGCAGCCTGTCGGACTTAAGGCCTGGCGATCTGATTGAGGGGATATTAGAATCGTAACGTCGATTCGCACCTTCCTCCGGACATGTCCCCCTGACCAATTTCCGCCCAACCGATCGCACGACCAACTTTCTGCTGCCCCCATCGATCGACGAGTGGCTGCCGCCAAGGCACCTCGCCCGGTTCGTGGCGGAGGTGATCGACGGGCTCGACCTGACCGCGATGAGCAAGAGCTATCGCGGCACCGGATCGGCCTCCTACCACCCGGCGCCGCTGTTGGGCCTTCTGGTTTATGGCTACGCCACGGGGGTATTTTCCAGCCGCGAGCTGGAACGGGCGACATATGATTCGGTGGCGTTCCGCTTTATCGCCGCGAACGACCATCCCGATCACGACACCATCGCCACGTTCCGGCGGCGATTCCTCAAGGACATCGAGGCGCGGTTCGTGAAAGTGCTGCTGCTGGCGCGTGAGATGGGCGTTCTGAAGATCGGCACGGTGGCACTGGATGGGACAAAAATTCACGCCAACGCGAGCCGTCACAGCGCGCTGTCCTATGAGCACTCCGGTAAGATTGAAGCACAATTGAAGGCCGAGGTGGCCGAACTGCTGGCGAAAGCCGAAGCAGCGGATCAGACGGATATTCCCGACGGAATGTCGATCCCGGAAGAGTTGGCACGGCGTGAGGACCGGTTGGCGAAACTCGCGGCGGCGCGGGCAAAGATCGAAGCCCGCGCAAAGCAACGTTTCTCTCGGGAACTGGCGGAGCATGAGGCGAAGCTGGCGGCGCGAGAGGCGACGACAGCGGCCACGGGCAAGAAACCCGGCGGCAGACCACCTCCGCCTCCGGTTGAGGGCCCGCTGCCCACGGATCAGATCAACCTGACCGACGAAGACTCGCGCATCATGCCGGTGGCGGGCGGCGGCTTCGAGCAGTGCTACAACGCACAGGCGACCGTCGCGGCGGACAGTCTGTTGGTGATCGCGGCGGACGTGGTTCAGGCCCCCAACGATAAGCAGCAGATCGAACCGATGCTGGATAACATCGATACGCTGCCTGACGAATTGGGCAAAGTTGACACATTGCTGGCGGATACGGGCTATTTCAGCGCGGCGAACGTGGCCGCGTGCGAGGCGGCCGGGATCGATCCGCTGATCGCGATGGGCCGGCAGCCGCATCATCCGCCGTTGAGCGAGCGTTTCGGTCCCGATCCGTTGCCGCCGGAGAAGCCAACACCGGTGGAAGCCATGGCACACCGGCTGAAGACCCGCGAAGGCAGGAAGCTTTATGCGTTACGCAAACAGATTCCCGAGCCGGTGTTCGGCATCATCAAATCTGTGATGGGCTTCCAACAATTCCTGTTGCGCGGGATCGACAAGGTTCGCGGCGAATGGAGTCTTGTGACCATGGCCTGGAACATGAAGCGCTTGTTCACCCTTTGCCCCCAGGCGTGAGGAGAAATGCGTCCTTTTCGTGTTAAATCCGGAGCGCCAGGGGCCGGAAATGATCGCTGTGGCGACGTATGGAACCGCATGGCCGGCCACCAGCGGCTGACGCTCCCCGCCGGGCCGCTCAGGGGACATACTGCCGGGTAGTCGGAAAACCGAGTCCGACAGATGGGGTGGACGGCCCCCAGCGGCATCAATGTGCCATCGTGCGGG
>CALFNB010000465.1 GCA_937902425.1 uncultured Acetobacteraceae bacterium
GCGCCGTCGCCAGGTTCGGACTCGACCCGACCGCGCTGGCGGCGGCCTAGTGACAGTTCCGTGACGATTCCATGCAGCGTTCGAAGTTCCTGTTCGGTGGCCTCGCCGCGTTGGAAGAAGTGGCGGATATTTCTGACCATGCCTGGTCGTTTCGGGAGGTTGCGCAGAAAGCCGCTCGCGTCGAGTTCGGCGGTCAGGTGAATCAGAAAAGTTTCCAGACGGGCCTTGGTCGCGACCTGCGTCTCGTTGGTCATCAACTCGCGCGGCGGCGTTTCATCCTGAGCGGTCCACCACTCGTACGCCATGATCATGACCGCCTGGGCCAGGTTCAGCGACATGAACCCCGGATTCAACGGGAAGCGAACCAGTGCATCGGCATGGGCCATGTCGTCATTGTCCAGGCCCGCGCGCTCCGGTCCGAACAAAATTCCGGCGCGCAGATCGCGGGAGGCGACCGCCCGCAACTCGGCCGCGGCGCCGCGCGCGGTCAACACGGGTTTGATGATGTGACGCGGCCTGGGGCAGGTGGCGAGAACATGATGCAAATCAGCCACCGCGTCGGCCACACTGTCATGGACGGTTGCCGCGTCCAGGATGCGATCCGCGCCCGAACTGTTCCGCCACGCCTTTTCCTGCGGCCAGCCGTCGCGCGGCGCGACGAGACGCAATTCGAACAGCCCGCCATTCCCCATGGCGCGCGCGCAGGCGCCGATATTATCCGCGAGTTGCGGACGAACCAGCACGACGACCGGCGTGTTGCCGACCGGACGCAGGTCGGCGCCGCCCTCGCGTCCCGTCACCGCTGTTAGCGCAAGGCTCTGGCCACGGTGCTGAGCTGATCCCCCGTGCCAGCCGCCGGGCCGGCGGCGCGCGGCGCATTGGCACTATAAGTTCCGGCCGTTGCCGTCACGTTCGGCATGGCGGGAAAGCCCGGGGCCCCAGGCCGGGCCGGCGCACCGGTCATCTGGGCTGTCGGCCCCAGCTGTCCCATTAGCAGAGTAGTAACCATTCCGAAGATCGGCGAGTTCTGAACCGCCGGCGGGAGAGGCACGGCGTAACCGGCGACACGCACCTGATTATCGGGCGCGATGGTCACATGCCCACCTTTCACCAACATGGCTCCGCCGAACCCGACCACCAGGAGAAAAAGCAACTTTTTCATCATACATCCTCTTTGTCATCCGGCTCGCCGCCAGGTGGTTCCGCTCGGTCCGTCCTCCAGGACGATCCCGCGCTCGGCCAGGTCCGCCCTGATCGCGTCGGCCCGGGCGAAATTCCGGGCCTTACGTGCGTTAAGACGTTCCTGGATCGCTGCCTCAATGGCGTCCGCATCTTCGGTACCACCTCGGAACCAGGCCTCCGGGGCCTGGGTCAGCAAACCCATGAGATGCCCAGACGCACGCAGGCTCGCGGCCGCCGGGGTGTCGCCAGTAAGCGCCGCATCGGCCAGTGCGTGCATCGCCGACAACGCCAGAGGCGTGTTCAGGTCGTCGCATAAGGCGTCCATCACCTTGTCAGGCACGGTTCCTCCGCCTGCGTTCGGGCATCGTTCCAGCGCACGATAGAATCGATCAAGTTCCTTCTTTGCTTCAATTATGGCGGCGTCGCTAAAATCCGGCGTCGAACGGTAATGGGTGCGGATCAGTAAAAATCGGATGACCTCCCCGGGCGCCTGCCGCGACGCGTCCCGCAGCGTGGTGAAATTACCCAGGGATTTGGCCATTTTCTCGCCGTTGACGAGCAGCATGCCGTTGTGAACCCAATAGCGCGCGAACTGACTGCCCGGAAATGCGCACAGGCTCTGTGCGATCTCATTTTCATGGTGCGGAAAGATCAGGTCGGTGCCCCCGCCGTGGATGTCGAAGGTTTCCCCCAGATGACGCCAGGCCATGGCGGAGCATTCGATGTGCCAGCCTGGGCGGCCGCGGCCCCAAGGGCTGTCCCAGCCGGGAAGCGCGGGCGGGGAGGGCTTCCAAAGCACGAAATCGCCAGGATCGCGCTTGTAGGGTGCGACGTCGATCCGCGCCCCCGCCAGCAACTCATCAGCATTCCGGCCGGAGAACTTGCCATAGTTGGCGAAGCTCCCTACCGCGAACAGCACATGGCCCTGGGCCTCGTAAGCGTGACCGGAGGCAATCAGCCGCTGAATGATGTCGATCATCTCCCGGATGTGGCCGGTCGCTCGCGGCTCGACATCCGGTGGGAGTGCGCCGAGTGCGGCGATGTCCTGGTGGAAGTCGGCCGTGGTTTGCTCGGTGAGGGTCGCGATCGGGACCCCAAGTTCAGCCGCCCGCGCGTTGATCTTGTCCTCCACGTCCGTGAGGTTCCGGACATAGGTGACCTTGGGATACAAATGCCGCAGCAGCCGCAGCAGCACGTCGTAGACGACGACCGCGCGCCCGTTGCCGACATGCACGAGGTCGTAAACTGTTGGACCACAGACATACATCCGCACATTCGACGGATCGATTGGCTCAAACCGCTCCTTACGGCGGGTGAGACTGTTGTGCAGATATAGCTCGGGCATTTGTGGCACTCATCGAAGCGAGACGGTATTTTCCGCTAAAAAGCTTCACCAATCAACGCGGATCGCCAGACGGAGCGGCGATGGCTTGAGCCGGGGGCGGCGGGCTGTCAGAAACGCGGGGTCGGTTTTGATGTGGAGGGTGGGGTATGCAGGTCGGTATTCAGTTCTTTCCCGATATCGGCCCGGAGGTGAAATCGGCGCGCGATTACTGGCAGGAGGCGCTCCGCCTGGTCGCCCTGGTCGATCGGTACGGCTACCATCACGTCCGCACGGTTGAGCATTATTTCAGCCCTTACGGTGGTTACAGCCCCAATCCCGTGGTGTTCCTGGCCGCCGCCGCGCAGGTGACCAGCCATGCGCGCCTGGTGACCGGCGCGGTCCTGCCGGCGTTCAACAACCCGCTGAAGCTCGCTGGCGAACTCGCCATGCTGGACGCGCTGAGCAACGGAAGACTGGATGTCGGCTTCGCGCGTGCGTTCCTGCCGCACGAGTTCAAACATTTCGGCGTGAAGTTGGACGAAAGCCGGGGGCGGTTCGATGAGGGCGTGGCGCAGGTCCGCCTGCTGTTGGAAGAGGAAAACGTAACCAGCGTAGGACGGTTTCACTCGTTCCGGAACGTCACCTCTCTGCCGCGTCCCACGCAGAAGCCCAGGCCACCGTTTTATGTCGCGGCGCTCGGCACGCGGGAGTCGTTTGAGCGGGCGGGTGCAAACGGCCACGGCATCATGGCGATCCCGATGGCGGGCGGCGCGATGAAAGACCTGATCGACGCTTATCGGAACGCGCGAGCCGCGGCCGGCCACGAGGGGCCCGGCGTGGTGATGCTGGCGTTCCACATGTTGTGTCACGAGAGCCAGCAGGAAGCCGAACAACTCGCACGAGGACCGCTTAATCGTTATCTGCGCTCGCTGGTTGACGCCGCTTCGGACTGGACGTCAGGCGCGAGGTCGGCGGATTATCCCGGTTATGATCAGGTGATCGCGGCACTGGCTCGCGAGACGTTCGAGACCCAGGTGGAAAAATGCGCGGCCTGGGTCGGCACGCCGGAACGGATCCTTGACACCATCGCAACGTATCGCGCGCGGATCGGGTCGTTCGAGATCGCGTCGTTGCAGGTGAACTTCAACGATCTTCCGCTACCGGCGGCTGAAGCATCCATGCGGTTGTTCGGGGAGAGGGTACTGCCGCGGTTGCCACGATGAGCGCGCCGAGTCGCCGTTTTTTGTCAGGGTACCCTCCGACCAGGCCAGGACTGTATTGAGGAGAAACCGGCCGGAGTGATGTGATAAACAGACAACCACCTGGCAACCAAAAGGAACGGAAGGATGCGGTTCTTGGAAGCTGGAGTTATCGGTGTGCTGGCCGCGGCGCTGACCGGACCCGCAACTGGTTGGGCATTGAGCCGTCCCGAAACCCCATCCCACGGCCAACCGCGAGCTTCCGCGATTGTTCTCGCCGGACCAACGGGAAGCGTGCGGCTACCGGAGCTTTCGGCAACGCTGTTGATCGCGGACGACCCGGATCGGAAGCAGACGAACGCGCCATCCGGGCAAGGCGAGAGAATTGGCCGCTCCTTCGACAGGTTCGGCCATTCGGTGGCGAGCGGCGCGAAAGAGGTCGGGCACGCCGTGGAGGGTGGCACGAAGAAAGTTGGCCATTCCGTCGTGGAGGGCTGGGAGTCGTTCAAACGCAACTTCACCGGGCGATAGGTCTGCCGGCGAAATCTCGTGCCAATGAACCCGAGCCGACGGATCGACCACGGCGGAGCCAGTCAGGTCATGGATTGATCCATGTCGAACCGGTCCAGCCATTCGTGTCGTAATCAGCCATGCACTGGTCCGCCAGTGCCTCCATCTCTTTAAGACCGCCCCCACGCTGCGCACCCGTCAGCACCTGGGCGCGAATATCCTCCCAGCCACCGGAGTAATTGCGTTCATAAAGTTCGTGCCGGCCAGCGAATTCGGTGCCCACCGCGTCCCACAGCAGTTTCATCATTTTGATGCGCTCGACATGGCCGATGTCATGGGAGCCGCGAACATATCGACGCAGATAAGGTTCGATCGCCGGATTGGCGAAATCTTTCACCGACGACGGCAGGTAGATCAGCGCCGAGGTCACGGTCTTCTGTACGATGTCCTTGATCCGCGGCCAGGAATCCGGCCCAAACACGCGGTAGGCGTGGCCCGCCTGCAATTCCGGCAACAGCGCGTCGCCTTGCCACTGTTGTGGGTTATTGGCCATCGCGTCGGAGAGCGACCAAAACAGATGCCGCCATGCGATCACCTCGCCGAGCAGCACCTGGTTGTTCCTTGCCTCGTCCCCGCCCGTGCAGCGCAGCGCCTTGGCCAGCAGCCCGGAGATGAAATCGAGCTTAACCGCGTAACGTGTGCAGCCCTGGAACATCGCGCCATGAACGAAGCCGGAACCAGGAAAGAAGCTCATAACGCGCGCCGGATCGCGATAGATGAACACGTCCTCCCAGGGGATGAATACATTGTCCATCACAAAGATCGCATCGTTCTCGTCGAAGCGCGACGATAACGGATAATCGAACGGCGAAGCATTCCGGGCGGCGGCGCCTTCATATGAGGTGCGGCAGAACAGCTTCAGCCCAGGAGCGTTGATTGGGACCATGAACATGACGGACATGTCGAGGTCCTCGGTGGCGGTTTTAGAGGACTGACCCATGAAGTTGTAATGGGTGAAGGCGGCGGAAGTGGCGACCACCTTCGCGCCGGACACATAAATGCCGGCATCGGTTTCCTTTTTCACGCAGGCATAGACATCCTTCACCGCCTCCGCGGGCTTGTGGCGGTCGATCGGCGGATTGACGATGGCGTGGTTCATGAACGGCATGGCTTCCTGCGCACGCTTGTACCAGGCGCGCGCGTTGTCCGCGTATGGGCCGTAATATTCGGGAAACCCGCCCAGCGTGTTTGAAAATGCCGCCTTGTAGTCCGGCGTGCGGCCCATCCAACCGTACGACAGACGCGCCCAACCGGCGATCGCCTCCTGTGCCCCACGCATATCCTCACGCGATCGCGCCACGCGGAAAAATTTGTGCGTGTAGCCACCGGACCCAGTGTCGGTAGGGCAGGTCAGCGCCTCCTTGGTTTTCGGATCATGCAACGAGTCATAGAGACGCGCGATGGAGCGGATCGCGTTGCGAAACGCCGGATGCGTGGTGACATCGGCGACACGCTCGCCATCGATATAAACCTCGCGCCCATCGCGCAGGCTTTCAATATATTCGCCGCCGGTGAATGGGCGGCGCTTGTCGGCGATGACGTCTTCCGGGCGCATGATTGTTCTCCGCCTGGCATGTCTCCGCGGTTCGGACGATGTATGAGCGTTACCGCGGAGACATAGACGATCAGAGTGGCTTGAGCAGCGGCTCGACACCTTCCGGCAGCGGCACCTGCGCGACGTTCAGGACCATCGACACGAGGCTGTAATAACCGACTGCGCCGATCAGATCCATCACGCCACGCTCACCGAACCGGTCGACCACGGCCTGGTAGCGTGGGTCAGGGACCTGGCCCGTACCAAGCAGGGACATCACGAACTCATAGACGATCGTTTCGTCGGACGACATATTCTCCGGGCGGCGGCCATTCGCCACCGAGTCGAGAAGCGCCGGGCTCAGACCGACCTCGATACCAAGTCTGCGATGCGCGTAGAACTCGTACTGCGCACCCCATTTACGGCCCGCCATGCATATCGCGAGTTCATTCAGCGCCGCCGGCATTGAACTCCCAAACCGCACATAAGCGCCAACGCGTTGCACGAGATCGCAGAGTTGCGGGCTACGCATCAGGGCGTTGAACGGTCCTCGCAGTCCTGCGCCACGTGGGCCCGACTGGATTGCTTCGGCGACCTGGCGTTGTTCATCGGTCATCATCTCCGGTGACAATTGTGGAAAGCGCCTCTCAGACATCTTGATCTCCTTAACGTTCGGTTATCGGTGGTTGCTCTGGTGTCAGGGCATCGCCGCGGTGCTGCCACCGTCAACGACGATTTCGGTGCCGGTAATGAACTTCGCCTCGTCCGAAGCGAGGAACAGCACGGCATGCGCCACGTCCCACGCGTCGCCCATGTGTCCCATGGGCACGGCGGCGTCGCGGG
>CALFNB010000466.1 GCA_937902425.1 uncultured Acetobacteraceae bacterium
GGTCAGACAACACGAGAGTGCACATCGCCCGCGCGCCATGATATCCCTTCACTTCGGTCGTCGGACCGGAAGCGCGGCGAGAAGCAAGGGCAGGCCATGGAAACCACCGGACGCCTCGACCGAGGCGATGCAATCGAACTCGCGTGGTCGAAACTGGATGGTGCCGGTCCGACCGTCGTGTTCCTGCCTGGTTTTCGCAGCGACATGACCGGCGACAAGGCGACCGTGCTGGCCGCGTTCTGCGCCTCCCGCGGTCAGGCGATGTTGCGCTTCGACTACTCGGGGCATGGCGCCAGCGGGGGGCGGTTCGAGGACGGTACGATCGGCATCTGGGCCCAGGATACTCTGATGGTGCTCGACCAATTGACCGAGGGAAAAGTCGTTCTGGTCGGATCGTCGATGGGTGGGTGGCTCGCGTTACTCACGGCGCTACGGCGGCCGGAGCGAATCGCGGCCATCGTCGGCGTCGCCGCGGCGCCGGATTTCACCGAGAAGTTGATGTGGGACGCGATGACGTTCGAGGAACGCGCGCGGATCATGCGCGACGGAATACTCCATGTTCCGAGCCGGTACGGGGAACCGACGCCGGTTACGCGGGCACTGATCGAGGAGGGGCGAACGCACCTGCTGTTGGACAATCCGATCCTGCTCGACTGCGCGGTGCGGCTGTTGCACGGCCAGGCCGACCCGGACGTGCCGTGGGAACTCGCGCTGCGCACCGCCGAGCGCCTGACCTCGCGCGATGTCGAGATCACCTTGATCAAGGACGGCGATCATCGGCTGTCGCGGCCGCGCGACCTCACGGTGTTACGGCGAACGGTCGCCGCTCTCCTCACGCCAGATGGCGGCGAGGCCCTCACGGAAGCTGGGGTATAGCCATCGCAGCCCCAGTGCCAGTTGAGTCGTCCGGCTGCTGACCTTGCGATTCTCGGCCCAGAAGCTGCGTGCCATCGGGCTCATGGTGGCGACGGCGTCAGCGAACGCGATTTCCTTGGGTGGGGCGACGCCCATCAGCCGCGCGGCTTCGGTGATCACGGCCGCGCTTTCCGAGGGAACATCGTCGGCGAGGTTCAGCACGCGCCGTCCGGGTCCGAGGGCCTGACGCATCGCGGCGCCCACGGCGCGTCCGATGTCGTCGCGATGGATGCGGCCGAACCGGTGGCCGGGTTTGATCATCCGCCGTGCCGTGCCGGCGCGCAAATCGTCGAACGCCGAGCGCCCAGGTCCGTAGATTCCGGCCAGACGGAAGATATCGACGGCGTGGCGCTCGGCGAAACGCGACCAGGCCAACTCGGCGTCGAGACGGCGCTGGCCACGCGGTTGCGAGGGCGCGGGCGGCGTGTCTTCATCGACCCAGGCACCGCCTCGATCGCCATAGACCACGGTGCTCGACAGATAGCCGATCCACCGCAACGCGGGCGCGGCCGCGATCAGGTCGGCGTAACGGTTCAGCACCGGATCGCCGTTGGCATCGGGCGGAACGGTCACCAGAACGTGGGTCGCGGCCGCGATCGCGGATAAGGCGGCGTCGAAAGGAACGAGTGCGAAATCGCCGGCCCGTGCCGTTGGCTCGCCGCCATCCCGCATCTCCGAACGTTCATTCTGTTCCGTCGGTGACCTGTTGGTCTCCTCCGTCATGACCCGACCGGGCCGCGCCATGACGGAGGGATCGGCCGACCGTGACGTCGCGATGATGTCGAATTCCGCCACCGCGTCCGCCACCGCGCGCCCGCAATAGCCGAGACCAAATATCAGCAGCGTATTCACACCCCGCCCCGCGCCCGCAGGATCAATCGGCCGAACAATCCAAGCCCGGCATTGATCGCGATCCCCGCCACCGACAGCAAGACCAGTGCCGCGAACATACGCGGGATTTGCAATCGGTAGCCCGCCTCCAGGATCCGATACGCGAGCCCGGAGGCGAACCCGCCCGACCCGGCGACGAACTCCGCCACCACGGCGCCCACCAGCGCGAGGCCGCCCGATATCCGCAGCCCGGTCAGGAAATACGGCAAGGCCGCCGGCAGACGCAGCAACGTCAACGTCCGCCAACGGCTGCCGCCATACAGGCGAAACAGGTCGGACAACTCCGGCGGCGCGGAGGCGAGGCCCGTCGCGGTATTCGCGAACACCGGAAAGAACGCCACGATCATCGCGCACACCACCAGCGAGGCGAACGGATCGCCGACCCAAACGATGATCAGCGGCGCGATCGCCACGATCGGCGTCACCTGCAAAATCACCGCCCACGGCTGGATCGCCGCCTGGGCGAGCCGGCTGGCGGACATCGCGACCGCCATCGCCGCGCCTATCGCCGCGGCGGCCACCAAGGCGGCGAACGTCACCGCCAAAGTCGAAGCCAGCGCCAGCAACAATCCCGTCGGGTCCCGCAGGAACGCCGCCACCACCACGAGCGGACCCGGCACCAGATAAACCGGTATGTCGAACATCCGCACCGCGCCCTCCCACAGCACCAGTGCGAGGATACCAAACAGTGCGGGCGCGCAACGGTAAAACCGTTCCATCATGAACCACGCAGTCTGGGATTGATCACGACGTAAAGAATGTCCGCGACCAAATTCAGCGCCACATAAAGAAACGCCGTCACCAGCACGACGCCTTGCACGACCGGGTAGTCGCGATTGAACACCGCGTCGACGATCATCTTGCCGAAACCGGGGATCGAGAACACCTGCTCCGTCAGGACCGCGCCGGACAGCAATGTCCCGAGTTCAAGCGCACCCAACGTGACCACCGGGATCAGCGCGTTACGCAAAGCGTGCCACAGCACGACGCGAGTTTCGCGCAGGCCCTTGGCGCGCGCCGTCCGCACATAATCCTGGTCCAGCGCGGTCAGCATCGCGGCCCGTGTGTGCCGCATCAGGATCGCGGCGATCGCATTGCCCAACACGAAAGCGGGCATGATCGTGGTCGCGAGCGATTGCCGCCAGTCCTCGGTCAGCGGCACGTATCCGGACGGCGGTAGCCAACCGAGGTTAACCGACACCAGCAGGATCAACATGATGCCGAGCCAGAATGTCGGTGTCGACAATCCGGCGAGGCCGATCGCGTTCGCGAGATAATCCCAGAAGCGATTCCGTTGCACCGCCGCGACGATCCCGGCCGGCACCCCGATCGCCACCGCGAACCCGAACGCCATCGCACCGAGTTGCAACGTCACCGGCAGCTTGGTTTCGATCAGGCTCAACACCGGCTGACGGATGCGCCACGAATAACCGAGGTCACCGCGCAGAACGTTGCCCATCCAATGCAGATATTGCACCGGCAGCGAACGATCGAGCCACAGTTCCGCGCGGATCTGCGCCAGCACCCGCGGATCGCCGCGTTCCTCTCCCGCCAGCACCATCGCGGGATCGCCCGGCATGAGCTGTTGCAGGCAGAACACCAGCACGCTGACCAGCAACAGCGTGGGAATGATCTGCGCGATTCGACCTCCGAGATGTCCCCGCATCTATTTCGCCGTCGCCAGGCCTCGCAGCCTGATCATGCCATCGGGCACCGGCTGGAATCCGGTGAGTTTCGCGGACATGCCAACGACGTTGACCGGCGACTGCAAATAGATCAGCGGCAGGTCATCTCGGAGTTGGTGCAACGCGGTTTCATAGTGACCGCGGCGGGCCACGGGATCGACGCTTTCCCGCGCCGCTTTCAGTTCCTTGTCCACGACCGCGTCGCTGTAATGACCGTCATTTTGTCCAGCGCCCGTGGCCAGGAACTGGAACAGGTTGCCGTCAGGATCGGGGCGGCCCGACCAGCCAATGAGGTAGGACTGGAACTCACCGCGCGTCGCGGCCTGCAACGACGCGGCGAACTCGATCAGGTTGATTTTCACGTCGAATCCGGCCTCTTGCACCATCGACTGAATGACCTCGGCCTCCTGCGCGCGATCGGGCGTGTTGGGCACGTTCATTCGCACGGTGATCGGGGTCGGTACGCCGGATTCCTTGATCAACGCCTTGGCTTTCGCCAGATCGCGCGGCGGCGGCGGAACCGACGCGATGTAAAACGGCGACGCCGGTGAGACGGCCTGCGCGTTTGGCGTGTACATCCCGTTGAACACGACGTCGACCAAGGCCTGACGATCGATCGCGGCCTCGAACGCCTGGCGCAACAATTTGCTCTGGCCAATCGGCGCTTTCGCCAGCTCGCCATTGCCGACATTGAACGTGATCGCTTCGTATCCCAGGGCCGGCGAGGTGACGATCCGCAGTTTCGGGTCGGCTTTCACCTGCGCGATATCGGTGGGCAGCACGCGTTCCGCCAGATCGATCGTGCCGCTGCGCAGATTGGCCAGTTGCACGGCGGAATCCGGCATCGGCTGATAAATCACCCGATCGAAATGGATATTCCCGGCGTCCCAGTAACCAGGATAGCGTTCCAGCACGATGCGGTCCTGCGCCACGCGCTCGACGAACCTGAACGGACCCGAGCAAACCGGCGCCTGGGAGAAATTCTTGCCGGCGGCCTCGGTCGCTTTGGGTGGCAGGATCATGCCGGCGCGGTCCGTGAGCTGTGACAACAGCGGCGATGATGGCGCCTTCAACGTGATCTTCACTGTCGCGGGATCGACGATCTCGACATGGTCGATCGAGGCGATCTCACTGCGCCGAAAACTGCCAGGCATGGTGAGGTGCCGTTCCAGCGTGTACTTGACCGCGGCGGCGTCGAGGACCTCGCCGTCATGGAACGTCACGCCCTCGCGCAAATGAATGATCAGGGTGACCGGATCGGCCCATTCGTAGCCGGTGGCGAGTTGAGGCACGATCTCCAGCTTTTCGTTGAGATCGAACAGTTTGTCGCACAGGCCGGCGAACACGATCCGCCCGACATAGGTGCGGGCCAGGGTCGGGTCGAGCAGATCCGCGTCTTCCCGCAACGCGATCCGCAAGGTCTGCGCTGAAACGACAGCGGGAATGGCGGCGAGCAGGCAGAGGGCCAACAGGATGCGGCGGATCATGGCGGAGTTCCTCGGGTGGTCGTGACCGGACTCCGCGCAGAATGCAGGCGTGGAGGGAAGCGGTCAAAGGTCATCCATGCCAATATCGCGAAGTGCCCGGGGCAGGTCTCGGGCGGTATGCACCACGCGGACGATGTGCGGCGGGTCCGCCTCGGTGTCATACACGATCAGGTAACGAAACCCGGATAACGACCAGAACCGGTAGCGCGGAGGAGCCAGATCTTCGCGAATTCTCCCCAGCCCGGGGCGTTCGCGCAACCGCCTCGCGGCGGTCAGCGCGGCACGTAGCAATGCCTCAGCGGAGACAGGGTCGTCACGTGCGATCCACGTCGCGGCCGCCTGAAGGTCCCGTTCGGCGGCGGGCGTGAACAGCGGGGCGGTCACCCTTGCCGCTCACGGGCCTCCGCGATGACCGCCATGACGCTGGCCTCAACCTCTTGATCGGTCCGGAAGCCGTCACGCCTGGCTTCCGTGGTCGCGTCCTCCAGAGAACGGACGAAGACAGCTCGCGCTTCTTCGCGCTCCTGCAGAAGGCGAAGAGCCGACCTGACGACCTCACTGACATTGTTGTAGCGGCCTGATTCCACGCAACTTTGCGCGAAGTGCTCCAAAGTCGGGGTCAGATTGACGTTGGTGCCCACAATGAGTGCTCCAGAAGAATATCAATCTTTGATATCATCGTCGGCCGTAGCCGCGCAAGGCTCAGCGGCGAGCGCGCCGCGCGATTGGTTGATGACACGGCAATCGGGATCCTTTGGCCGCGGAGTGGGAACGCCGCATCGCCCGCCCCACCCCGCTTGCCTGGAACGTGGCGGATCAGTCGCCAATCCCCTCGAACAGCGCCGTGGTGATATAGCGCTCCGCGAACGACGGGATGATCGTCACGATCAGCTTGCCCGCCATCTCCGGCCGCGCCGCCAACTTCAGCGTCGCCGCCAGTGCCGCGCCCGAGGAAATGCCGACCGGGATCCCTTCGGTTTTGGCCAGCCGGCGCGCGGCGGCGAAGGCTTCCGCGTTCTCGACCGTGATGATCTCATCGATCGCCTTCACATCCAGAATGTCCGGAATAAAGCCGGCGCCGATACCCTGGATCGGCTGCGGTCCGGGAGGGCCACCGGACAGCACCGCGCTCGCCGCCGGCTCCACCGCGATCATCTTCAACCCCGGCCGCCGCGGCTTCAGCGCCTCCGCGCATCCCATGAACGTGCCGCCGGTGCCGATCCCGGACACGATCGCGTCCACCTGACCGCGGGTGTCGTACCAGATTTCCTCCGCGGTGGTGCGCCGGTGGATGGCCGGGTTGGCCGGATTTTCGAATTGCCCGGCGATGACAGAGCCCGGGTTCGCCGCCTGCAGTTCCTTGGCCTTGGCGATCGCGCCTTTGACACCTTCCGCGCGTGGCGTCAGCACCAGTTCGGCACCAAGAAGGGCCAGCATCTTCCGCCGCTCGATCGACATCGAATCAGGCATGGTCAGGATCAGCCGATAGCCGCGCGACGCGGCCACGAAGGCGAGCCCAATGCCGGTGTTGCCCGACGTCGGCTCAATGATCGTGCCACCGGGTGGCAGGCTACCGTCTTCCTCCATCGCCAGGATCATGTTGACGCCGATACGGTCCTTGACACTGGAGATCGGGTTGAAGAACTCCAGCTTCAGGCAGATATCAGCCTTTATGCCATCCTCGGCGGTGATGTTCGGAATGCGCACCAATGGCGTATTGCCGATGGTCTCCGCGATACTGTCATAAATTCGTCCCCGCAACGGACGGTCCAGAGTGATCGGCCTGCGCTTTGATGCCATGGGGTCGCCTCCTGCGTCTTGTGATCCAGACTCCATAGACAGACCGATTTCGCGCCGCGAAGCAAGGCGGGGCCGGCGTTCAAACGGAGTTTCTCTTTTCCGCGGTCCTGGCGCGACTTTCTTCCGTGCGGTCCGCCGCGCCGGTATAAATCGTTCGGACCGCCCCAATCGTTCCGACAGCCCAGATCCTTCCGGCCAACGGGAGACAAAGCCGCCGCCGCATGGCAGGATCACCGGTACGATGCACCAGCTTCTGCTTTTGCGACACGCGAAATCATCGTGGGACAGCGCCGGGGTCCCTGATCGGGACCGCCCGCTGAACGCGCGCGGGCGCCGCGCCGCCGCGGCGATGCGCCGGGCGATGCGGGAATTTGGGCTGATCCCGGACCTGATCCTCGTCTCCTCCGCCAAACGCACGATGGAAACAATGAGCGCGCTGGAGCCGTGGGACGATACGCCGTTGATCGAGCCGATGGACGATTTGTATCTCGCCACCGAGGCATTGATGCTCGCCACGCTGCGGAGTGTGGCGGAAACCGTCCGGACGGTGCTGCTGATCGGGCACAATCCCGGCATGCACGAACTCGCGGTGACATTGACCGATCCGCGTGGGTCGCCCGAGCGGCTGCTCCGCGGCGTGCGTGACGGGTTCCCCACCGGCGCCCTGGCGGAATTCTCGGTCACCGGCCCGTGGTCCAGGCTCGGCCAGGGCGGCGGGCGGTTGATGCGCTTTCTCACACCCAGGATGCTGGACGCGGCGGAACAGGGTTGATGGAGTTGACGCTCCTGCTGCCCTCGGCGGACGCCGCGCGGCTGCGGCGACAGCCCAGTACCAAGGCCGCGCTTACCGGCCGAACGCGCGGCCAGGCAGTGCGGATCGTCTGGCATGATTCCCTCGACCGTTCGCTGGCGTCGCGCGGCCTCGCGCTGGCGGAGCAGCGCGGCAGCTGGCGCCTGGAGCGGAACCGGCCAGCGCCCACCGAGCCATGGCCGCCCGCGACTGACCACCGCGTGCTCCTGGAGGCTGATGGATTGGAGGCTTTGCGCCAGGCGCTGGCGGCATCCGACGCTCCGGCCGACGCCAATGTCTTGCCTGACGTGACCACGCCGGTGGCGGCGTTCGACGGCAGGCGAACCGTTTTCCCGCTCAATATCGACGGCGAGCCGGTCTCGATGACCCTGCTGGATGGTGTCTTGCGAGCGGTCGCCGCGGAACGCCCGGCCACACGACTGATCCTGCAAGGTCCCGGGCCATCGGTTTTGACGCTTGTACTATCACTCGCGGAATCGCTGACGCTGGCGGTTCCGGAGCACAGCCTGGCGGCGGAAGCGCTGTGCCTCGCCGACGGTACCGCCCAGGTGCCTCGCCGGCGCGGGGCGCCGTCGTTGCCTCCCGAAGGTCTCTCGGTCCAGGCGGCCTTTGGTCATATCGTCGGACATTTGACCGATGTCATGCTGCATTTGGCGCCCCTGGTCGCTGACGCGGACACAGGTCCCGAGCCGGTGCACCAGTTGCGCGTGGCGGTGCGTCGCACCCGTTCGGCGTTTTCGCTGTTCCCGGCGGCCGCGGACAGTCCGTCCCTGACCCGTGCCGCCGACGGCCTGAAGCAACTGAGCCATATTCTCGGACCGGCGCGGGACTGGGACGTGTTCATGACCGAGACCGTCCCGCCGGTTGAGGCGGTCCTGCCGGAGCAAACCGGCCTGCACGTTCTGCTGCGCGCCGGAGCACGGCGGCGCCACGCGGCTCGGGCAGTACTGGGCGAATATGTCCACAGTTCCGCGTTTCGCGTGCTGTGCCTGGAACTGGCCTGTTTGGTCGCGGCGGACGCTCCCGCGGAAGACGCGGCAACCGCGAATTTGACCGAATTCGCGGCGGCCATCCTGCAAAAGCGATGGAAGCGGCTGCTGAATATCGGCAAGGTGCTGGATGATCTGGACAATGTCGCGCTGCACGGCTTGCGGCTGAAGGCCAAGCGCCTGCGCTACGCCGCGGAGTTTTTCGCGCCTTTATTCCCCGAGAAACAAGTCTCGCGTTTCATTCGCCGGCTGGCGATGCTGCAGGAGCGTTTGGGCCTGTTCAATGACACCACCGTGGCCGAGACGTTGCTGCGGGAGTTGAACGGCAAGCCCGGCTATGCCGCCGGACTGGTGCTCGGCTTCACCGCCGCCCGCGGCGGTCGCGCCCGTCCGAAAATCGCCGCCGCCTGGGCGCGATTTCGCCGCCGCGATCCGTTCTGGGTGGCGTAGCGCCGGCATGCCAAAGTCTTCAGCGGAAACTGCCGCCCGCGCGACTCCAGCTCCGCAACCGGCGGGGGCGTGGAGTGGGTGTCAGTAATGACGCTGCGAAATGCGTGGGGCTCACGAAATAATATTGCGTCATCGCGCTTGCTCAGGCAATTGGCCGGCATCCGGAAATAGGTGATGGCATTGCCATGTCAGGCAATTAACCAGAAACTGGTTAATTGTTGATATTGCGTTGCGTCATCAATGATTTCACGCCGCTGACGCTTGCCGTCAGGGGGAGCTGAACCTTAGATGGGCGCGAACTTCCGGCGAACCCTTCCAGGGATCAGAATAATGGCACAAGCGGCGGAAACCAGGAAACCGGAGAAGGCCACGGTGGGGGCATCCACCAGGGCATCCACGAGAGCAGCAACCAAGGCATCGGCGAAGGCCAACGATCCCGGGATCGACCGCGCCCAACTGTTGACGGCGTACCGGACCATGCTGCTGATCCGCCGGTTCGAGGAGAAGGCCGGCCAACTTTATGGCATGCAACTGATCGGCGGATTCTGTCATCTGTATATCGGCCAGGAAGCCGTGGTCACCGGCATGCAAATGGCCATCGGCGAGGGCGACGAAGTCATTACTTCTTATCGCGATCACGGTCACATGCTCGCGGCGGGCATGGAGGCCCGCGGCGTGATGGCGGAACTGACCGGCCGCTCGGGCGGCTACTCGCACGGCAAAGGCGGCTCCATGCACATGTTCAGCAAGGAGCGGAACTTCTTTGGCGGCCACGGCATCGTTGGCGCGCAGGTATCGCTCGGCAACGGCCTGGCGTTCTCCAACTGGTACCGGGAAAATGACCGGGTCTGCCTGACCTATTTCGGCGAGGGCGCATCGAACCAGGGCCAGGTCTATGAGAGTTTCAATATCGCCGCGCTGTTGAAGCTGCCGACCATCTTCATCATCGAGAACAACAAATACGGCATGGGCACCAGCGTCGAGCGCGCCTCGGCCTCGCATGATTTATCGAAGAATGGTGTGCCCTGGCGTATCACCGGCGCGCAGGTCGACGGCATGGACGTGCTGGCGGTCAAGGCGGCGGCCGAGGTCGCGGTGGCCGCCTGCCGCAAAGGCGAGGGGCCATATCTGCTGGAGGCGAAGACCTATCGCTACCGCGGCCATTCGATGTCCGATCCGGCGCGCTACCGGCCGCGCGAAGAACTGCAATTGATGCGCACTCAGCACGATTGCATCGAGAACGCGCGGCAGCGTCTGGCGGTGCTTGGCGTCGAGGACAAGCAGTTCAAGGCGATCGATGACGAAGTAAAGGCGATCATCCAGGATGCCGCCGATTTCGCACAGGCCAGTCCGGAGCCCGATCCGTCGGAACTCTGGACCGACGTGCTGTTGGAGGGCTGAACCATGGCGACCCAGATCCTGATGCCCGCCCTGAGCCCCACCATGACCGAGGGAAAACTCGCCCGCTGGCTGAAACATGTCGGCGACGAGGTTCATCCAGGGGACGTGATCGCGGAGATTGAGACCGACAAGGCGACGATGGAGGTCGAGGCGGTCGATGAGGGCAAACTGACCCAGATCCTGGTCGACGAAGGGACCGAGGGTGTGGCGGTGAACACGCCGATCGCGGTGCTGTCGATGAATGGCGAGACGGTCGCCATGGCGCCGGCGGCGGCACCTCCCGTGCGGGCCACGGCTCCCCCGCCCGCGCCGGCCACCGCCCCGGCGGCGGTGGCGATGGCGCCGGAAAAGGACTGGGGGCCGACCGCGCCGATCACCGTGCGGGAAGCGTTGCGCGATGCGATGGCGGCGGAGATGCGCGCCGATAAGGACGTCTTCCTGCTTGGCGAGGAAGTCGCGCAATACCAGGGCGCCTACAAAATCAGTCAGGGCCTGCTGGATGAGTTCGGCCCGCGGCGAGTGATCGACACACCGATCACCGAGCACGGCTTCACCGGCATGGCGGTCGGCGCGGCGCTGAACGGACT
>CALFNB010000467.1 GCA_937902425.1 uncultured Acetobacteraceae bacterium
GGAGGCGCATTGGTCCGCTCTTCGCGGCCCAATCCTGGACCTCCGCCAAGGGCAGAGGCCCTTGGCTGGGGTCCAGGGGCAACGCCCCTGGCGGGTCCGAGGGCAGCGCCCTCGCGCTTCAAACCGGCTCGGTGTCCAGCGCGTATCCAGCGGCGCGGACGGTTCGCACCACGTCCAGTTCGTTGTCGATGTTCATCGATTTCCGCAGCCGGCGAATATGCACGTCGACCGTTCTGGGTTCGACATGGATATCGTGTCCCCAGACCGCGTCCAGCAGCTCCTCGCGGGAGAACACCCGGCGCGGATGCTGCATGAAGAATTCCAGCAGCCGGAATTCCGTGGGACCCAGGTGCACCTTGCGTCCATTGCGGGTCACCCGGTGCGATGACAGGTCCATTTCGATGTCATGAAACGCCAGTTGCCCTTTGTCGGGCACGGCGTTCGACCGCCGCAGCAGCGCGCGCATGCGGGCCAGCAACGAGTCGATGTTGAACGGTTTGGTGATGTAATCATCGGCGCCGGTGTTCAGGCCACGCACCGCGTCCTGATCCTCGGTCCGCGCGGTGACCATGATCACCGGCAGATCGCGCGTCGATGGTTTCCGCCGGATCTGACGGCAGACCTCGATCCCGGACATCAGCGGCAGCATCCAGTCCAGTAGTACGATGTCCGGCTGTTGTTCCTGAATGCGGGTCAGCGCTTCCTGTCCGTCGGACGCTTCCGCGACCCGATAGCCCTGCTTTTCCAGGTTGTAGCGCAACATGGTCGCGATCGCCGCCTCGTCCTCAACCACGAGAACCAGCGGTCTGGGCAGGCTGGAGAGGCCATCAGGCATGGTCGTCTGTCCTCCCGTCATTCTTTTGGTCGAACGATGGCATAGGCCGAGGTATCGCCCTTTGGTCTCACATCGGGGATCACTTCGCCCTTCACCGTGTAATAGATCGTTTCGGCGATGTTGGTGGTGTGATCGCCGATCCGCTCCAGGTTCTTGGCGATGAACAACAGATGCGTGCACGGCGTGATGTTGCGCGGATCTTCCATCATATACGTGATCAATTCGCGGAAGATCGTGTTGTATATGTTATCGACCGCGCGGTCGGAACGCCAGACCTCGATCGCCTTGTCGCTGTCCGATGTGCCGAGCGCGTCGATGATCGATTTGAGTTGCGCCTGCACGAGGCCCGCCATGTGCGCGAGTCCGCCAAGCGAGTACGGCGCCGGAAACTGCGCCAGAACCATACTGCGCTTGGCGACGTTCGCCGCGTAATCGCCGATGCGCTCCAGATCGCCGGTGATTTTCAGCGCGGCCACGACGAGACGTAGGTCAGCCGCCATCGGCTGGCGCAATGCCAGCATGCGGATGACGTATTGCTCGACCTCGCGTTCCAGCGCATCGACCTTGACGTCTTCTTCGACCGTTCGTGTCGCGGCGTCGGCATTTCGGTCCATGATCGCCTCGGCCGCGAGGGCGACCTGGTTTTCCACGATCCCGCCCATGCGGATCAGCATGTCCGTCAGGCGCTTCAGGTCCTGATCGAAGCTTTTGACGAGGTGTTCTGACTGTTCCGACATCGTTTCGTATCCTTCTCGGGTCAGCCGAACCGGCCGGTGACATAATCCTGCGTCCGCTTTTCCTTTGGCGCCGTGAACAATCGGGCCGCCGGGGCGACCTCGACCATTTCGCCGAGGTAGAAGAACGCGACCTGATCGGCGCAGCGGGCGGCTTGCTGCATGTTGTGGGTCACGATCGCGATGGTGAAATCGTGCTTCAGTTCGTCGATCAATTCCTCGATCTTCAGCGTGCTGATCGGGTCGAGCGCGCTGGTCGGTTCATCGAGCAAAATCACTTCCGGCCGCACCGCGATGGTGCGCGCGATACACAACCGCTGCTGCTGGCCGCCCGAAAGTCCCATCGCCGAGGTGTGGATCCGGTCCTTGACCTCGGTCCACAGCGCACCGCGGGTCAGCGACCATTCCACCCGCTCATCCATTTGCGATTTTGTGAGTTTCTCGTGCAGTTTCACGCCGAACGCGATGTTTTCATAAATCGTCATCGGAAACGGTGTCGGCTTCTGGAACACCATCCCGACGCGCGCGCGCAATGCGTTCAGGTCGGTGTCCGGCGAGACGATATTCTGGCCGTCCATCATTGCTTCGCCGGTCGCCCGCTGGCCGGGATACAAATCGTACATCCGGTTCAGTACGCGCAGCAGCGTCGACTTGCCGCAACCGGACGGGCCGATCACGCCCGTTACCTGACGCTCCGGTAGATTGAGTTCGATGTCCTTAAGCGCGCGATGGTCGCCATAATAAAAGTCCAGCTTCCGGATCGCGATCTTCGGCTCGTTCATGTCCGCGGTGGCACGGGCCTGCACGCCGCCAAAGCTTTGGGTCTGTTCCGAAGTGGCACTCATGCGGTCCTCACTTCCCACCCCTGAGCAGGGTTCGGGCGATAATGTTCACGGCGAGCACGGCCACGGTGATCAGCAGCGCGCCAGCCCAGGCGAGGTCGACCCAGTCCTGGAAGGCTGAGCCGGCATATTGGTAGATGGTTACCGGAAGACTGGCCATGGGCCTGGTCAGGCTAAGCGACCAGTTCAGGTTGCCGAGGCTGGTGAACAGCAGCGGTGCGGTTTCCCCCGATACACGTGCGATCGCCAGAAGAATGCCGGTGACGATCCCGTCCTTCGCCGCGCGATAGCAGATCAGTACGATCATCTTCCATTTCGGCGCGCCAAGGCCGATGACCGCTTCTCGTAACGTCGACGGGATGAGACGCAGCATGTCCTCGGTGGTGCGGACAATGATCGGAATGACGATCAGCGCGAGGGCGAGACAGCCGGCGATGCCGCTGAAGCCGCCGAACGGGGAGACGATGATCTGGTATACGAACAATCCGACCAGGATCGAAGGCGCCGACAACAGAATGTCGGACACGAACCGGACGGCGTTGCCCAACTGGGAACCCTGTGCGTATTCGGCGAGATAGGTGCCCACCATGAGGCCGATCGGTGTACCGATCGCCGCGCCGAGCATCGTCTGGATCACCGTGCCGATGATCGCGTTCAGCAAACCGCCATGCGAGCCCGGCGGCAGCGTTGATGTCGTGAATACCGTGAGACTCAATCCCGCGACGCCGCGCCATAGCAGCGTGAACAGGATCGAGGCGAGGAACAGCAGGCCGATCACCGTGGCGGTCACACAGCAAATCTTGATAATCAAATTGACCCGGTGGCGCCGGCGCCCAAGCAACAGCGCGGTCGTGCTGTCCTTCGCCGGTCCGGGAATGGCGGTTGTCGCGCTCATGCCTTGACCCCCGGCCGCAGCAGAAAGCGGGAAATCGCCAGCACGATGAATGCGATGACGAACAGGATCAAACCCAGCGCCAGCAGCGCCGAAAGCTTCAGGCTGCCGGTCTGGCTTTCCGGAAATTCCAGCGCCACGATCGAGGCGATGGTATTGCCTGGGCCGAACAACGACGTGGCGATGCGGTTCGTGTTGCCGATCACGAAGGTCACGGCCATCGTTTCACCCAGTGCGCGGCCGAGACCCAGCATGATGCCGCCGACGACCGATGCGCGCGTGTACGGGATGACGATCGAACGCATGACCTCCCACGTCGTGCAACCCACGCCATAGGCCGACTCCTTGTAGACGGCGGGAACCGTGTCGAAGACGTCGCGCATCGTGGCGGCGATGAATGGGATGACCATGACCGCCAGGACGAGGGCGGCGGTCAGGATGCCGGTTCCGAATGGCGGCCCGGAAAAAAACGGGCCGATCACCGGCAGATCGCCAAACGTATCGATGATGGCGGGTTGCACGTATTGCGACATGATCGGCACGATCACGAAGAAGCCCCACATGCCGTAGATGATCGACGGCACCGCGGCGAGCAACTCGATCGCCGTGCCGACCGGGCGGCGCAGCCAGGCTGGCGCCAGTTCGGTGAGATAAAACGCGATGCCGAAAGCCAGCGGCACGGCCAGCAAAAGCGCCAGGATCGCCGTCATGATGGTGCCGAAGATTGGCACCAGGGCGCCGAAACTCTCCCGCACCGGGTCCCAGTCATCCGAGGTCAGGAAGCCGGGTCCAAAAGTCCTCAGCGCCTGCGCACCACCGATCGCGAGCGCCACGATGATGGCGCCCAGAATGACGAGCACGAGGATACCGGACAGCCGGGCCAGGGCGGCGAATATCGTGTCGCCCAGGCTCGACGTCCAGCGTGTGCTCGCGGTCGTTTCGGCTTTCGCGGCTCCGCTCACTTGACTTCCGCGGCCCATGCCTTGCGGACGGTGTCCTTCACCGCGGCCGGCAACGGGACGTATTCAAGGCCGGCGGCGATCTGATCGCCGTTCTTGTAGGACCAGTCAAAGAACTTCATGACGTTGGCGCTACGCGCCTTGTCGGTGGGGTCCTTCGGCAACTCGATGAAGGTGGTGGAGACGATCGGCCAGCTTGTCGCGCCCGGCTGGTCGATCAGGTTGACCGCGAAATTCTTCGCGTTGGCCCAGTCGCCGTTGGCCGCGGCGGCCTGGAAGGAGACCATCGTCGGGTCCACGAACTTGCCGTCCTTGTTGCGAAGTTGGACGGTCGTCAGCTTGTTCTGGGTGGCATAGGCGTTCTCAACATAGCCGACGCCGCCCTTGATGTTGGCGACCGTGGCGGCGACGCCGTCATTGCCCTTGGCGCCGGTGCCGGCGGGCCACTTCACGCTGGTGGCGGCGCCAACTTTGTCTTTCCACTCCGGGCTCCTGGCGGCCAGGTAGGACGCGAACACGAACGTCGTGCCGGAACCGTCAGCCCGGTAGACCGGGGCGATGGCGAGGTTCGGAAGTGGGATACCCTTGTTGAGTTCGGCCAGCTTTGGATCGTTCCACTTGGTGATCTTGCCCTGGTAAATCTCGGTCACCAGTTCACCGGTCAGCTTGACCTGATTGACGGCGATGCCGGGCAGATTAACGATCACGACGACCGCGCCCATGACGGTCGGGAACTGCAGCAACTTGCCGGATTCGAGTTTCGCCGGATCCATCGGCGCGTCGGATGCTCCGAAATCGACGGTACGGTTCAGGATCTGGTTCTGACCGCCGCCGGAGCCGATCGCCTGATAGTTCAGCTCCAGGCCCAACGCGGCCTTCGCGGCCTCGCCCCATTTTGTGTAAACCGGCGCCGGGAAGGTCGCACCCGCGCCGGTGATCTGTTGCGCCTGCGCGGCGAGCGTGAATGCGCCGAGGCCAATGGCCATGACGGTGGCTGCGAGTCTCATAGGGTCCCCCTGTTCAGAACGTCGAGGGTGTAGGACCGGGCCGCGACAGTAAGATTGCAATTTTATGACAGTTCGATGACAGACGCCTGGCATTCGGGCGGGCACCTGACCCGGGCACGGGACCGCGGCGGAGCGGCGAGCGGGAACCACGGGCTCGCGTCCAGCGGATGGTCCCCGTCTTCCGCGATGGTTTCGACCCCCCACTCTCGTCGCCGTGCGGGAAATC
>CALFNB010000468.1 GCA_937902425.1 uncultured Acetobacteraceae bacterium
GGCCCGCCGTCCGTACCGGCGAGCGGCGTGAGGCCCCCAGGTTCTGGACGGTCTCATGCGTACCAGGAGGGGTGTTTCGTTAGTTCAGGCCAAGATGCTCAACCCGCCTGAAAGTCCTGCACGGTGCTTTGGTGAGATTGAAGAGCTGGTCTGAAGCCTGGCGCATCCGCTGCGCCTCTTGCGGTGACATCCTCACACAGAACGGTGACGAAGCATTCTCCCGTGAGCTCCGATGGGATTGGTATGACCCAATTATCGCCGCCGCTGACGATGGCTCGGAAAGCGTCGCGGAGGCCATCAGGCTAATTCTTTCAGGAGTCAGTACTCACGGTCATCGTTTGGGCCAGTCTTGCCTGCATGGATCGCAAGCTCTTCTTCCTCTGAGTACATTGGCGGCGTTTGGGTTTGGTAAATCAGGGATGCTATGTCGACCCCTCTCCGGACTCTGTTTCGCGTATCGGCTGTTCGTGCTCTCCACTGCCGCAGCACGCCGACCGATCGATGGACAACAGGCGCGGCATCTATTGAATATCTGGCTCCAGAACAGATCTCTTCATCGAAGGACCGAACGACGGCGGCGGCGCAGGAAAGTGGCTAATCCCAGTCTCAAAATTAACGTTAATTTTAGACTGGGACAGCGTCAGTCTCAAATTACCAATAGCAAAAACCGATTCAACCTGTACCAGTCTCATAATTAACAGCCAAGCCACAACAGGGTCCCTTCGCACAGCGTGATCGGCATCTCGAGATGATCGCGGAGCAAGGACGGCTGGCTTGGCAAAAAGCGACAGATTATGGTAAACGCTCTCTGGTCGAAACGACGATGGGCCGCTACAAGACACTGATCGGATCTCGGTTGCGGGCGCGTGGCTTCGCCGCGCAGCAGACTGAGGCAGCCATCGCCATAATGGCGCTGAACCAGATGCTGGCGGCCGGACGCGCGGATTCCGTCCGCCGCATGCACGTCATCGTATAGCAGATCAGGGTAGGGGTCATTGCGTGCTCAGTCCCGGATGTGCACCAATGCCCAAGAACTCCGCCAACAGTGTCCGGGCACGCCGATACGGTAGCGCGGCTCCCATCTTCGCGACTATCTGTTCGTACTCTGGTGTGCAACGGTCAGGCATTATCTCGCCGACAGGGCTCAGGGTCTGGCGGCGGGTCACCGCGCATCGGCATGGCTCGAACCGGGGCGCGGAAACATTCACGGTACCGAACAGTGTCACAAGACGCCGGGACCGCTTGTCCTTGATTGGCCGCAACGCCCCTCACCGCTGGCATCGCCGCCGACGGCGGCAATGATCCTCACTCTGGGCCTGAACGAGATTGTGCTGCAATCCGGCGAGCACGAGCTTTCCCTCAGCCAGGGTCAGTCCGATGCTCCGGGGCGAATACTCGTCAACCGCCGCCCCGCCGCCAATCTCATGAGTGCTGACGGTCCCGTCCGACCCGATCACCTCCATCATGACCCGCCACTTCATCCTGCCCCCCGGTTCCCCGTTCGGGCGGACCGTAGCACCCCCAGGTTTTGGACGGTCTCTTAGCGTTGTTTAGCTAACAACCGACGCTCTGCCCTCTCGTAGGTTTGGGTTTCACCCCACCCGGTACGTGCTTCCAACCTGATCGTCCACTGCATGACCTATCCCCCCTCCGGTGGGTCAGCCTCTCATCTCAGCCTCGGTCAGCCCAGGTTTTTTCCACTCCCCCACCTCGATGCAACACGGTCATCAACGCCCTTGCTCGTCGGTAGGAAGTCCCAACAGTTCACTTCCATTCAGAACTTGACCTGCGGTGATTTGATTACCCCGATCTGGTTCAGGATCCACGGCACGTAGCCAAGATCCCAGATGCCCGACACAACATCGACGGCGAGCACCCCCACCAGCGGTGCCAACGGCCCGGAGATCGCGGTTTGCGCCACCCAGCCGCCGACCGCGGAACCAATCTGGGTGCCGACCTTGGTGCCGACCGTCGAAACGGCGGTGCCGATATCGTTCGTGTAACCGGGCGGCGCCGACGGCGGAAAATTGGCGTTCAGGCCACCCCCGCCAGGACTGGGCGCCACCCCGGACGGCGGTTGTGGCTTCAACGCGTCGTCAAACGTCTTGCCAAGCGAGTCGGACGGCGGTTTGACGATCGCCGACAACCCGCCAATGACGGCGCCCGTGATCGCGCCCGCCAGCGCGCCTTGCCAGACCTTGGTAAGAATGTCGTTCAGCGATCCCTTGCCGCCGGCGAAACCGCTGGCGAACCCGATGGCCGCGCCATTGATGGCGCCGTTCACGGCGCCGGCGACAACCCCGAACGCGAAGCTGCCGGCCGTCAGATGCGCCGCTCCGGCGACCGCGGCACCGGCGAACAGGCTGAAAAACGCGGCCCACCCACCCACCGCCGCGCCGACCAGCACGCCGGTGATGATGTCATCGGTGTTGCCGCCCTTGGCGTTCGCCGCCAGCCCGCCGACCACACCTCCGACCACCGTGCCGAGCGCGATGATGCCGATCGCCAGCGCCGGCGTGAGCGAGCCGAACGAAAAGACGTCCAGCACCACGCAAACCGCGACGACGACCACCAGCGCGACGATCGCCAGGGCGGCCAGGAAGATGCCCCAGAAACTGCGTCCGTTACGGTCAACAAACGACGTCGGATTGTTGCGGCAATAAGTGTAAGCGGCCCATGCGGCGGGATCCAGCGCATTCTGTACCGAGGCATCCGCGCTGACGAAACGTCCCAGCGCCGGATTGTAATAGCGGGCATTGAGGTAAAGCAGGCCGGAAAACGCTTCCGGCACACCGCCGGTGAAACCGACCGGCTGCGCCGCCCCGCCGCCGGTGCGCGCGAGCACCGCGCCATAGGGATCGTAGCGGATCGTGTCGACCAGGGCGCCGGTCGCGTCGGTCACCGCCACCAGACTGCCCAGATGGTCGGTGTGCAGGAACACGGCCGGGCCACCGGAAGGCCGCCGCGCGCAGATCGCCAATCCGTCGTGGTAATGCAGGACAAGATGGCCCGCTTCGATCGCGTACAGCGCGTCGGGGGTCACGCGATCGGTCGCCGGCGCGGTGCCGCTCGCCGTCGCGGAGACCCGGTTGCCGGCGAAGTCATAGGTGAAGTCGACGGCGCCGCTGGCGTCGGCGGCCTCGATGCGCACCAACCGGCCCATCGGGTCGAAGGTCTGCACGCCCCACGGCGTGTTCCGCATCTCCCCCAGATTGGTGTAGGTGAACGTCTGTGGGCCGGCGCTGGTGAGGCAGGTGGCCGGCGCCCCGCTCTCACCATAGCGATAGGTGCCGATGTCGGACTTGAAGGTCAGATTGGCGGCATCATCGTACTGGCAATGCAACAAATATCCGCTGGTCGTTGTCGCGTCTGTCAGACGGTAGAGATCGTCATAAACGTAGTTCGCGGCTACCTCCGGATCCGGGCTATCGATCCGTAACAAATTGCCAACAAGATCGGTGGTCAGGTTCGTCGAGCGCAGCACCCCGCCGGGTCCGGTGAGCAGTTGCGACCCCAGGCGGCCAGTGGGGGCGTCATAGCCAATGGCGGCAACCGTGCCATTCGCGTAACGGATGGCGGTGCGCCGGCCGGCGACATCGTAGTCGATGCCGCTCACGACGCCGGAGACGCTGTCGATCAGTCCCCGCGCGTTGTAGCCGTAGGTGACCACCGACAAATCCGGGTACGTGATGCTCGACCAGTTTCCGTCCGAGCGGTAAGCGACCCGCAACTCGTGCGAGGCGGCGGATCCGGCGGGCGTCGACCGCTTCAGCGCCATTCGGCCACGCTCGTCGTAGTCGAACACCGTGCTGCCGCCCTGGTCGTCGATGCGCACCAGGTGACCAAGCGTATGGATGCCCGCGTCGGGTGGCACCGGACCGTTGGCGTCGTGGTAGGTGAAGCGGATCACCGGCGCGGCGGCTTTGTTCAACAGCCGAACCGTCAGTGGCCGCTTCAGTGGATCGAATTCACGGACCACCAGCGTGCCACTGGGCCCACGCGCCTCGACCGCGTTCCCGTCGGCGTCGAATACCGAGACGCTGGTGTGCTCCGGGCGGACGACGCGCAGCGTGCGGCCCAGAAGGTCGTAGGTCAGGTTCACCACATTGCCGAGCGCGTCGGTGTGCCGTGTCAGGTTGCCCTTCACATCGTATTCGTAGTTGCTGGCGATAACACGGCCGGACAGGTTTTCCTCGATCGCGCGCACCTGACCGGTTGCGAACAGACGTTTCGTCGTTGGCGTACCCGCGTGCGACGCGCCCGCGCCGGCGCGGTTGTCCTCCTCGTCGCTCTCGCTCACCGACAGCGCGTCGTAGCGTCGAGTGCGCAACGACCCGTCGATGTTGGTCTGCCGGACCGGGCGGCCCAGAGCGTCGTATTCGTAAGTGACATGCGGCCAGCTGGCATCCGGCACCGCGTAGACGGCGGCGGCGGGACGGCGCTCCTGATACCCGCGCATCAGCAGGCCGCGCGCGTTGTACAGCGACGACATGGTAACCAGTTCGCCGCCGTCGTCGACCTGCCGGCGCTCCAGCAGCCGGCCGTCGCCGTCGTAGATCTCCCGCGTCACGAGCAGGGCGGCACCGCCGCTCACCGCGCGCTGGCGCAACGTCGCCTCAACGGGCAGGGTGGCGGCGGAGTAAGCCCAGACGTGGCTTGGCAGAGCATCGGTGTCGCCCGGCTCGACGACCGCGATGGGGCGGGCTAGCGGGTCATAGCTGGACTGGTAAACCGAGCCGCCGCTGTCGGTCAGCTTCGTCACCCGGCTCACCCGGTAATCGTGTTCCGCGGTAGTGGTGTTGCCGGCCGGGTCCTGAATGCGCACCGGGAAGGTCCGCGCCGCGTCGAAGTCGTATTCCGTCATCGCGCCGCTGGCGGTGATGGTGCGCCCGTGCATCCCGCTGGCGTCCACCGTGCGTTGATACGCGGCCTGCTGCGCCCACCACCCGGTTTCTCCGGCGATCCGGACGTAGCCCAGAGTGGCGAAGTCGGGTGGCGCGGCGCCGTAAACGTCGAGCACCTGCGCGTCGGTGAGCACCATCGCCACCCGGCGCGTCATCAGCCCTTGCGCGCCCACCTGGCCCAGAGGCAACCCGTCATATTCGGTGGTGGTGTCGGCCACTACCGCGCCGGCGCCATCGAACTGACGCACCCGGGCGGGCTTGCTTGGGAACCGCCCGGTTGGGTCGGCGGCGAAGCTGGTCAGGGTGCGTAGCACCTGGGTTCGTTCGGGGTGCCCCGCCTCCTCGCTGGTCTGCACCGCCTCGGTCACATTGCCGGTGGCGTCGAAGACCACATTATCGGTTCGCGAGGTCGCCGCGACGGTGATCGCACGCTCGATGGTGGAGCGCAGAATGGTGGAGAGTCGGGGCCGGTAGACCGGACCGCCCGCGGTGGCCTCGGTCAACACGGTCCAGCTCTGTTCCAGCCGGTCATAGGCGAGGCCCTGCTGTGGCGAGCCGTCCAGACCGTAGCGTTCCTGGCGGTACAGGCGGCCTCGGATCGCGCGCAACCGGGCGCGGTCGTCGTTGGTCAGCGGTGCCGTCAGGTTCGCCGGATCGACGCCGATATGGAACCAGGAGGTGGTGCGCAGGGTGGGGATGCCGGGATCGCCCAGTTGATCCTCGTCGACGCGGCCGAAGCCGGCGAACTCGCGCAGGACGCCGTCGAACCGTCCGTCGTGCCATCGATAGCGCAGGGCGGATTGCTGCCCGGTCGTCGTTTCGGTGGCGGTGACGGTGTCGATCAGCGCCACCGCGATGGGCAGCGGCGTGGACCACGGCACGCCCGCCTTCGCGTCGGCCGCCGCCTGCGAAGCCGATGTGGAGTAGGCGATCGTCGTCGCCTTGCCGATGCTGTTGTCGATGCTGGCGAGCAAATAGGGCTTCGCCCCGCCGGTAAAGTCCAAATAGAAATAATTGGTTCCGCGCCCGAACGGACCCGGCGCCGACCACAGGATACCGGTGGTTCCGCTGCCGCGCATGTCGGCTAGGCGAATGTCCGAAAGTTGGCCGGTGGGAACGTCCTCGATCGCGCGCTGCGCGCCGAAACCGCTGCCCTGCTGGTTGATCCAGTAGAGCACTCGCTGCTGGCCGATATAGAGCAGGTCGGCGCAGCCATCGCCGTCGATGTCGGTCAGGAACAACCGGCGCGGATCGACATCGAATGGCAGTGTCGGCGGGCTGGCCATCACCACCGGTGCGTCCCACCGGCCCATCCCGAGATAGGGCCAGTAAGTGACGCCGCCGCCGTCGACGCGGACCAGGTCCTTGCTGCCGTCGCCGGTCATGTCGGCGAGGAACACGTGCGGGTCGGCGAGGTCGACGTCCGGCGCGATGCCGCGCGGCACCACCATCGGCCGCGGCTCCCAGCCCGTGGGGTCGGTGCGGAACGACAACGAAAGGTAATCGGCGGAGGAGGCCAGCAGGTCCGGGATCCCGTCGCCGTTCAGGTCGACCAGCCGGCAATTGGGTTGCGAAGGCATGGGCGCCGGCGCGCGCGCGAAGCTGACCGGCCGGCCGAACCCGCTGGTGTCGCGCGGAACGTAGCCCGACAGCGGCCGGTCCACGCGGATCAGGTCGGCGATGCCATCGCCATTCATATCCGCGAAAGCGAGCGGCGCATCGGCGCTGGAAAAGCCGGGCAGGGTGCCGACACTTCTGGGCCGGCCCCAGGTGCAGTCGCTCAGATTGGGCCACAGGCGGCCGATGCCGCCGGCCTCCACCTCGATCAGGTCCGGCAATCCGTTGGCGTTCCAGTCGAGCAGGTCGACGCGACGCGCCGGTCGGGTCAGCGGGCCGGGCGCCGCGCCCGGGTCCTGGGTGGAGAAACGCTCCAGCGTGCGGGTCTGAAAGCCTGTATAGCCCATCACCACCGCCGGCGCGTCCAACTGGTCATCGCGCGCGTTGAACCCGCTGAGCAGGATCCGGGTGACCAACGAACAGCCATTGGCCGGGTCCTGGGTGTAGGACAGCGTCCACCGCCGCAGCAGCGGCTGCGGGTCGGCGGGCATGTGCAACTCGATTCTGGCGCAGCGCTGCGCGGTCCTGATCGCGAAGCCGGCGCGGCTCCAGCGGATCGGGTCCGGCCGCGCCTCATACTGGAAGGTCAGCGCATAGGCGCCATAGGCGATCGAGGCGAGGTAGAGTTGGTTGGCGTCGCGGATCCAGGTGAAGGTCGCGGCGTTGCCCAGTGCGTCCTCGATGCGTTGCAGGTGCCAGGCGAACAATTTGCCGGCGTCGGCACCATCGCCATGCAGTTGTCCGGCGGGATCGGTGCCGAAGAAATACCGCAGGCCCTCTCGATTGGTGGCCTGGAAGCCGATGCCTGAGGCGGCGACCAGCCAAGCACCGGCGTCGACCTGAGGGCGGAACGCGCCGCCGCCCAGCCGCAGCAGATCGCCGACGCCTTCCAGAATGAGCGTGTCGGTGTCGTCGTAGCGCGGGTAGCCTGACGCCGTGGACCGCATCAACCGCGGCAGCGGCGACAGGCTGAAGCCCATGCCGAATGCCCCGTTCCCCAACGCGGTGTTGTAGGCCAGCGCCAGGCGTGGACCGATGTCGTTGGGGCCGTTCGGGACGTCGAGCGGCACCCGATACGATCCCGTTCCGGTCGAAAGGTCGGCCGCGAACGTGGGACCCAACCCGCCGACCGCTCCACCGCCCTGCGGCAGCGAAGGTACTTGTGCGTCGAAGCCCGCGTCGAGGCTCATGACCGCCCCCCTAGGATTTGGGTGTGAAGTTGTAGCCGAGCATCACCACCAGGTTGGTGATCGGCGCGAGCGAGAAGGTCCCACCGTTGACCAGTTGCGGATTGTCGGCCGCCGTCATGGTCAGCTTCCAGTCGCCCAGAGCGGTGCCGGCGGCCAGCGGCAGCCAGGGTCCGGCGGCGCTGGTGATCGACCCGGTCGCGTCGGTAGTCGCGACCACGGATGCGTTCGTTGGCGTTGCTAGTCCGACCTTGAGGTTACCGGGCGGCACGCTGCCGTCGGTCGCCACCAGCAAACCCAGAGAGGTGATGACCGGTTTGGTTTCGTTGCCGCGGAAATCCTGCCGGCGCAGGGTGAAATCCAGTTCGCCGGTGTCCTGGAAATGGAAGAAGGCGTCCGGAAACACCCAGCGCGTCGGCAGGCTGCGCTGGCGACCGGTGAAGCCGGGCAGCGCAGCGAGTTGCGTCAACACTGTGGCGCGCAGGTCCGGGTCGAACCGGGCCTTGTAGTAGAACGTCAGGCGCACGTCGGTCAGCGCGCCGAAGTCGATGTCGTTGATCGCCTTCGGAATATCCAATGTCCAACTGGAAGCGACGCCGGCGCCCTGGAACACCCGCATCTGCCGTGTGTCCTGCGGCGACAACAAACCGTCCTGCCGCAGCGCGAAATCCGACAGGATGAGGGTTTCTTTCGACTGGACACGGTATTTCCGGTCGGACCCCGCCAGCGGGACCGAAGACGCCGGCAGCCGATAGACCGAGATGCCGGCATTGGTCAGCGCGCCGGACAATCCGGTGGGTGGAACGATGCCGTCCACCTCCACCTCGATCGCGTCGATGCGTCCGGCGTAGATGCCGGGGTAATAGGCATCGAAATCCTCGATGCGCGTTTCGAATTGCATGGTCCCGGTGGTCCGCAATTGCGTTTCGAACAAGAAACCATACTGTTGGGCGAGCGAGATGGTTTGCTTGATTGATTGCGGCTTGCCCAGTGCGGAGGTGACGAGGTCGTAGGTGAAGGACTGGATGTCGGCCATGAGCGTGTCCGATCCGAGCAGGCCTTTCACCTCGTCCGTGCTGTAGTCGCCCTTGATGAGCTTCAGCAGTTGGTCGGTTTCAAAATTATAAGCCTGCTGCATCAACCGCGCCGTGCGGATCGCCATGGCCAGATAGCGGCGATAGATGCGCCGCATCGCATCGGCCATTTGGTTCCAGACGTCGGGCGTGAAGGTTTGCGCGTTGAACGCGGCGACCGCCTGTTGCGCGCCCACGACCCGCAGATCGGCGACCGTCACCGCCGCGTTCGACGCAGCCACTCGCGCGTTGGCCGCCGCGGTTTCGGCCGCCGCCTGCAAGGCGGCGGACTGCATTTCTTTGGCCTGGCGCTGCAAGGCCGCGACCTCATAGTCGCGGTTATAGCGCGCCGCTGCCAGACTGTTCGCGGCCGATAGTGTTGCTTGCGACTCATCGGAGGCGCCCAGATTCGCCTGCAACTGGCTGGCCAGTTGATTGAGGTAATCTGGATCGCCGTCGTCGCCGCCGCCGGTCTGCACCTGCAGCGCCGAAAACAGAATGGCGTTCGCCGAATCATTGGCATAGTCGGTGGCGTTTTGGTTCGCGTCGCTCGCGCGCTGATTGGCCACCGCCTGCGCGACCGAGTAAGCGTTCGCCTCCGCCGCCGCCGCGTCCGCCTGTAACTGCGCCGCGTTCCGCTCGGCCTGGGCCTGATCGGACGCCTGCGTGAGTTGCAGTTGCGTCATGGTCGATTGATCGGCGCGATCGAGGAAGTTGATCAGATCACGCTCGGCGCTGATCGCGAGTTGCGCGAAATTGATCGCGACGTTCTGCAGATAATCAAAGGTCCAGATCGGCACCGTGTTCGTGTGCATGCCCCAATAATCGAGGCCGCCATTGATCTTCAGGATCTGTTGCCACACGTCGACCACGGCCGCCGCGGTAACCGGATTGACGCCGAGCGCCACGATGTTGCCAAGGTTGTTAAGCTGCGCGATCACCGGGCGGGCCTGATCCGCTCCAGGCTTGAGGGGCACCGTGTTGTAGAGGTTGCTGTTCGGCACGGCTTGTGCCGCCGTGACGACATTCTGATAAACGGCGAGCGCCGACGCCGCGTCGTCGCCGCCGAACAGGCTGTTGCCCCAGTCCAGATAAAGGGTCACGAGGCGCTGGAATACATACGGCGCCTCCACGTTGACGTTGAGGTACTGATACGCCGCCGCCTGGAAATACAAAGTCTCGGCCTGTGCGAAGTCGCCCAAAGCGTGATAGCACTCGGCCATCGCGAGCGGGATGACGTAGTAATAGAGGTGCGGCAAACTCAGCGCGAAATCCGAGGGCAGCAGCGGCCACAACAGGATGTCCGGCAACACGGTCAGTGACACGCGTTGCTCGAAGACCGAGCTTTGGATTGACTGGATCGGCGGCCCATGGCCGACATTCCAATTAAAACTGACCGACTTGTTCTCGACCATCACCCCGAGTGTGCGTTGTTCCGCTACCGCAACCGGTAGTCCGGGGCGTTGCGCCGTGCCGGAGAATTCACCGAAGTTCAATCCCGGCGCGAGGATCGTGGTGGTCAGCGTCTTGTCGCCGGTGACCACTGGGACCGCCGCGGCGGCGGATGCGGCAGGTGAGGCGACCGCGGCGGCGGCGGGGTCGTGCGCGTGTGTCGAGGCGGCGAGCTCCTTGTAGAGGTTCGGATCGCTGCTCGCTGCCCGCGTTTCGAAGAACGTCGCGGTGCGCGCGAAACCCTTGCCACGCAGCGACTGCGCGTATTGCCAGTCGGCCACGGCATTGACCGAAGCTGTCGCCGTGGCCCGCGCTGCGATCACGCCGGCATTGTCGAATACCGCCGCTGGGCCGAGCACGGCTGGATCAACCGGCACGCGCGGACGCACCGCCGGCACCGATTGTTGCACCGGCAGCACGTTCATCCACTCCAGCGACGCGCTCAACAGCGGCGTGAACAACGCGCGATTGAACGGAAACCAGGTGATGTTGACGATATTGCCGAGATAGCCCGGATTGATCTGCGCGTAGATCAGCGACTGCGCGTTCAGATAGCTCTGGATCGCATCGTTGTACTGGCGCGCGAGATACCGATTGTGCGCCTGTGTGAGCACCGATTCGATTTGCGCCAGCGCCGCCTGATCCGGCGTGCGCGGATTGAAGATGTTGCCGAAAATCGTGTCGACCTTACGCAATGTATAAAAGTTCTCGGGGAAGCTGATCGCGGCCATGGTACCCTCACATTTGGAATAGGGTTGGCGGAACGGTGACAGAGGTCCGGCGTCACTCAGTTGGCGGCGTCGCGCGGTAGATGGCGGCTGGCTCACGCTGCCAGACCCGCTTGGGTGCGCGCGTCAGGAACGGCAGCCGGAGGCGCCGCCGGTTAGTACTGGGTGCGGGCAGCCTGAGTTGCCGCGCCAGCAAGGCGACTTTGCGAATGAAGTAACGAGCTCCACCGCGCGTCGTCGCGGCCAGGTATTCGCGCCTGATCTGCGGCCGATCCTGGCCGCGCGCGGTGACCAGCGCTTTTAGCAACGCCAGTTCCTGGAACCCGCGTAACGAGGCGCCAACCGGTTCCCGATCGCGCCGCCAGTCGTGCGCGGCCGGCTGGGAGGTATCAGCGGAAGCGGTCGCCATGCGCGGATCGTCGTCGCAACGGAAGCCGGACTCGGCGGGATCGGGCAGTTGCGTCAGCGCGTCGCCGCGGGGGCTGCCCAGTGAAAGCAAATGTAAGAGCGAATTCGCGGCGGCGTCGCGTTTGGTTAGCGGCTTCAGGCCGAAGATCTGCTCGACCGTCGCCAGCAACGAGGTGTGGTCGTAGATCGTGCCATCCACTATGCCACGCGGAATCAGCGGTGAGACGACGATGGCGGGTACACGCACGCCGAGTTGCGTGAAGGTGAAGTTGTGATGGTCATTATCGTCATCGCTGATCGGATCGCCTGGCGCCACCGCCGACGGCGGCGCGACGTGATCGTAGAAGCCGCCATGTTCGTCATAGGTCACAAGCAGCAGGCTTGACTCCCAGTGCGGCGAACTACGGATCGACTCGTAAACGGTCTTGATCAGTCGTTCACCGCGCGTGACATCATCCAGCGGGTGTTGCGAATTGCCGCAGGTGAAATCCTGTGAGCTTGGCGGCAGATCGTTGCCATAGTTTGGTTCGATGAAGACATAGGACGTCGAGAAATCCGGGTCCTGAATGGCATCGTTGAAGTCGTCGAAATCGTGAATGCGGCCTTGCAGCTCGTTGAGGGTCATGCCGCTCAGCGCCAGCGTCACGGGGAAACTGTCCCCGGCGAATACGCGCCATTCGAGGCAGGCATCGTCCAGGCGATCGAAGATGGTGCCGTTCTCGAACCGATAGCCATCGAAACCGGTGTTGCCGAAACTCTGCAGGCCGGACGGGCTGTCATCCAATCCGCCGGACGACGCCGCGTGCATGAAGAACCGGTTCGGCCAGGTCGGGCCAGGCAACGAGGAAAACCACTTGTCGCAGACGGCGAACTCTCTGGCCAACGTGTCGATCACCGGCACCCGTCGCGGCGAGAAGCACTTCATGATCTTGGTCGGATCGACGGGCGGCGTGTCGCCGGTGTTGTCCTGTTGCGGCGTCGTCGCGTAGTTCACGATGAAGCCACTGTTGGTCACCGCCGGGTAGGCGCCGCCGGCGGGATAGGTGGCCCCGGGTCCGCTTAACGCCAGCAATGTGTTCAGGAACTCATGACCAGGGTCGACATCGGGCGGCCGGTTGAGTTTGAAATCCGCTTCGGTCGATGCCGGTGTCGGACCGGTCATCGCCACCGGATCCACGTAGTTAAAGGCAGTTGGCCCGGTGGCGCCGTCGATCGGCCGCGTGGCGCCGGTGACGGCGTCGGTCCCGATGATGCCGGAAAATCCCAGCATGTGGTCGAACGCGCGATTTTCCAGCATCAGAACGAAAACGTGCTTGATGGGGCTGGCGTTGGCGCCGCGCCGTGGATGGCCGAACAGGCTGATCAGGAGGCAGGCCGTGTCGGACCAGAGCACGCACACGAGCTTGGCGATCCAGGACCACAGCAGGCAGACGGCCTTCACGACCCAGGCGAAGGCCTGGCACACCCAGTTGGCGACCCAGTACCAGGCGATGCATACCCACTTCGCGACCCAGTACCACGCCTGGCATACCCAGTTGGCGACCCAGTACCACCCCTGGCACACCCAGTTGGCGACCCAGTAAAAGGCGTCGCAGGCCCAGGAGCAGGGCCACCAGTTGCAACACTGGTTGGAGCCTTCGTCAGCCCACTGGCTGCACTGATTGGAGCCTTCGTCAGCCCATTGGCTGCATTGGTTCGAGCCCTGGTCGGCCCACTGGCTGCATTGGTTCGAACCGTCGTCGCGCCACGACACGCAGCTCTCGCTGACCTCGTCGGTCCAAGACTCGCAGGCGATATGGCCCTGGTCGACCCATACTCTACAGGACATGCGGCGTCCTTCGGTTGTCCAGGCCGGTCGGATGGCCCGACAACGACCGGATCAGGTGTACGCAGTTTCGGCGAAAGCGTTGGCGGGCCAGCCACAGGGCGAGACATTTCGCCGCGGCGGTCAGGCCCGGCACGAGGATCGCGCTGGCGGCGAGCGTCCGGGCGCAGCCGGTCCAGGCGTGGACCAGCGCCAGATGCACGGCGTAGGCGACGCAGCCCGCGCTCCCCAGCAGGAATGTCGCGCCGCCCGCCGCGCAGCCGCAGGCGCGCGCGTAGCGTCTGGTTTGCTCGCGGAACGTATCGCTGGCCTGCTCGTCCAACCCGGGGATGTCGATGACCAGGCCGTTCGGGGGCAGCCGCTTCAATGCCTTCGGGGCGGCTGACAAAGCCTGGACGTCCGCGAGGCTCCTGATGACCAGAGGCGCGGGCGCCACGGTGGCCGGCTCATTCCCATACCGGATTGGCTTAGCTTCCGTCGCGCCGCGACACGCCGATTGGTGCATGGTTCGATGGCCTTTCGGCTCGATATGAGGTGATTATAGCCAACTGAACATCGCTTTCTATGATCTGGCTCACAGCTTTCAGATCATAACTCTGGAAATCCGCTTCGTGGCCCCTCTTGTGATTCCGCCTTATGCCCCGGCCTCTCCTTCTTCGCGCGCCAGCCAGGCAACTCGGATAGTCCGACATTTCCCAGATGGACCACCGATCTGCCCGTCGTCAGGTATTGTATTGGCCAATTCCCGCTCATTGCAAGCTCGGTATGGTCTCCCAGCCGGACAGGAGCCCGTCGGCCGACCGATGGCAGAGATACTCCAGGAAATTACGCCTGCGGCGAGGCTCTCTCGAGCCAAGAGTGCCGTGGCCGCTGCCGTCGCTGAATTGCAGCACGAAGATCGCTCGTCTGAAAGGCCTGAAGCGCCGCCCCCGATATCAAACCCAGCGGCATGGACAAGGGCACCGGGCCGTCGAAACTCGCCGGGCGGGAAGCGACGGGGCCGCGGTAAGGTGACGCCAGCCGTTTGTGCAGGAGTCAGCGTCATCCCGCCATCGACGATCGGCGGCCACACAAAGCGACCCTTGCCAGATGCGGGTGAGCCGGAGTGCCGGAGTGTTACCCACCTAAAAAACCGGTGGAACTCGCTCCCGCATCGTCGTCAGTGTCTCCTCCTCGCCGCTCGGGGGTGACCCTCCGTGCCAATGAAGCTGAGATATCTACCCCCGGGAGTTTAACCTTGAGGGTGACAGTGTTGCACCGAGGTGGCTGGGGTCGACAGCCCCAAGTAGCATTTTAATTGCTTATACGATCCGGACGTAGTTCGGGCGTCCGAGTCCCAGCATCCTGTTCAGTGCCGCGGCGGCGATGGCGACCTCGGTCGCCTCCGTCTTGTCAGTCCGAGACCGTAACGCGTCCCCGATCACTTGTTTGTATCGACCGATCGCCGTCTCGACCTTTGCGCGAACATTATAACCGCTGGATTTTTGCCGACCCATCCGGCCATGCTCGGCGATCTCGCGGATGTGTTGGTCCCGTCGGGTTGGAGCGATCCCGGCCGAGGCGCTCAGCGTCGCGGTTGAACGCGGCGGCACGATTACCTCCGCATCCGGATGACGCTCGGCGACGGCCTCATACACTCTGTCCTGATCATAGGCTCCGTCCGCCGTGAACGATGCGATTGGATCGCTGACCTGGTCGAGCAGTGCGCCAGTTCGCGCGGCGTCATCGACGTCTTTTTCCGTCAGTTCGATCGTGACAATTTCACCGCTTCCGGCATCGATGCCGATATGCAACTTACGCCAGGACCGGCGACGAGACGTGCCGTGCTTTTCAACCAGCCATTCACCGGCGCCGCCGAGTTTAAGGCCAGTGCTGTCGACGAGGAGATGGAGCGGACCGGTTTCGGACCGGTGAAGCGGCGGCAGAACCAACGTCTTGCTCCGGCGGCACATCGTCGAATGAGAGACCGTCCAGAACCTGGGGGCCTCACGCCGCTCGCCGGTACGGACGGCGGGCC
>CALFNB010000469.1 GCA_937902425.1 uncultured Acetobacteraceae bacterium
CGCAACTCCACGCCCGTCAGATCCGGGTCACGCGGCGGTGGCCCAGGCGCTTGAAGACGCCGGTGACAATCACGACGAACGGGCCGCGGAGATAGCTCAGCATTGGGCGGCGGCGGCGGAAACGGGACGCGCCGCGAGGGGGCATCAACGCGCTGCACTACGGGCTGGGCTGTCGGACTCGGTGGAATCGTTACGGAACTGGCGCCGCGTGCGGGATCTCGCGTCCGGTGTGGCGGATCTGGATGAACGCCGTGCCCTGTCGATCCCGGCCTGCCAGCAGATTCTCTTGCTCGCGTCGCGGGTGGGCGCGAGTGACGAAGAAATGGCCTCTGTCGTCGAGGAGGGCCGCGCCCTGATCGAGCAAACAGGCGATCGTCCCGCCCTGGCGAAGCTGCTGGGTCTCTTTGGTGGCGTGCGCTGGCATATCGCTGGCTCGACCGCGGATTATCTTCGTTACGGCGAAGAGGGCGCGTGCATCGCGGCCGAATGCGACGATCCGGCTTTGCGTGCAGCCGCCATGTGCATGCCCATGTGGGGAAATTACGGCGCCGGAACAGGCCGGCAGTGCATTGCCTGGGCCGATCGCGTCCTCGCCGAGACAGGAACGGATAACCGGCTTGGCAAGGAAGTTTTCGGCTACAGCCCGCGTGCCTCGGCGTTCAATGTCCGCGCGCAAGGGTTTGCATTCCTTGGAAGGTTGGAAGAAGCGCGTCAACACGGCGCGCTGGCCCTGTCCGAGGCGGAGTCGACCGGCGAGGATGAGGTTCTCAGCTGGGCTTTATGCGATTTCGTTTATCAATCGTATCTAAGAGGTGGCCCTGAGTCGGTCCTGGACAATGCGCGCAGGTGCCTCGAAATCGCCGAGACCCTTGACATCGAAGTATCCCGTGTCTGCGCCTTTTGGGCTCTCGGAATGGCCTGGCTGATCGATGGACAGCCCGCCACCGCGCGGGAGATGCTCCAAAAAGCCGTCGAGATCACGATGGATCGCCGCGTCATGCGCTGCCAGCTGCCAACGATCTTATCCATCCTCGCGGAAACGCATCTGGCACTGGGCGATCGGCCCTCGGCTCTGGCCGCGGTTCGTGAGGGCATCGAACGCGGACATACTGGGGGCAGCCCCTACTGTGAAGCGCAGGCGCAGCTTGCGTTGGCCCAGGTTCTGCTCGCGGAGGAAGGTGGTCCGCCGCGCGCGGAGATCGAGGCCGCGCTGGATCGTGCCGAGGAACTTGTCGCGGCTGGCGCGCGAGATCGGGGCGTGAGGGAAGCCCCGGTGTCGCCCGCCGGGGCACCGACATCGTGCCGGCATGGGCGGCCATCGGAATGCGCACGGCGCGACGCCGGCAAGCTCACGCGGTCTCGCTCGCCGCGCGCCGCTGTCATCGCGCCATGACGGCCAGGAGCTAACCGGGTGACGCCATTGGTTCACCGCCGGCCCCCGCCAGCCGCAAACTGTCCAGCAGATGCGTCATCGCTTCGGGCTGGCGGAACACCTGGAAATCGCCGCTGAACAGGCTCGCCGTGAATTCGGGCGCGAAGCCATTCAGTACCGCCAGTTCCTTCGCCGCCCTCGCCTGATCCCCCGATCGCGCGCAGCAGGCGATCATGATGGCGCGGCGCAGCGGGACGGCGGGCTCCGACTGAATCGCCAGTTCGGCGCAGCGCGCGGCCTCCGCGTAGTCGCGCGCGTTGAAGTGCACCAGAGCGAGCGCGACATGCGCGACGCCGATCCAGGCGTCGCGCGGGTTCCGGCGGAGCGAGAGCGCCGCGTGCGTGCGGGCGTCGTCATCCCGACCCGTCATCGCCTCGCACAGCGCCAACCACATCAGCGACTGCGACGAATTGGGATTGACCTCCAGTGCGCGCCGCAAATCGGCGAGGCCGCGGTCGTGCTCGCCTCGTACTACACGCAATACGCCGGAAATGGTCAAAGTCCGGTGGTCCAGGGCGTTCAGGCGTGCCATGTGCTCGACGGCTGACGTTATGGCCTCCAGCGCTTTCGCGGGTTCCGGTCCCCAGTGGTACAGGTAGCAGGACCAGTTTGCCCATGCGAGGACATCGTATGCGGCGAGGGCGGAGGGATCGGCGGCGATCGCCCTGCCCGCGGTCGCGATCGCTTCCAGCACCGGTGCGGCATCGCCGGTGCGAACGCCGTCGTTCATCAATCCCCGAGCGCGCCAGGTCAGACGGGAGGCGGTCTCGTTTGGGCTGGTCTGGCGGGCATGTGCCACCTCAGCCAACTCCAGTTCCGGCGCCACCGCCGCGACGATGCCGCGGGTCACCTCCTCCTGGAGGGCGAACACGTCGTCCAGGGTCCGATCGAAGTGGTCCGCCCAAAGATGATTGCCGGTTCTGGCGTCAACCAACTGGGCGCTGACCCGGACACGATTGCCGGCCTTGCGGGCGCTTCCTTCCAGGACGTAGCGAACGCCCAGTTCACGCGCCACCTGGCGGACGTCGGCGGGCTTGTCTTTGTAGGTGAATGTGCTATTGCGCGCGATCACGAACAGCGCGTGAAATCGCGACAGTTCAGTAATGATATCCTCGGTGAGGCCGTCGGAAAAATATTCCTGCGCTGGATCCCCGCTGAGATTGGCGAACGGCATGACCGCGATAGACGGCGCGTCCGGCAACGGTGGGGCTTCCTGGGTCTCGATCGTGGTGGCCGGAGACAGAGGCGTAACGGCTACCGGCACCGGATGGCGGTGATGGCGCCACAGGGTATCGCCGACGATGATCGTCAGGCCGGCGACAACCGCCACCAGGCGATAGTCGACCTGCACGAGCCAGAGCGGCATGGCCTCGCGCGGAACGGGAACCTCTCGCCAGAGTTCGGCCAACCAATGGTCGGGAGCCGCCCCGGTGACCGCCAGAATTGCGCCGGCGATCGACCAGTGCGTGGCGTACTCCCTGACATGATGCCAGAATTGGCTGTGGCGCTTCTCCATGCCGGTATCGTAACTGGAACAGCCAGGTTGGCGCCATCCCAGCCAGAAGAACGCGGACTGATGTGTATGCGACCCCTTCATTTCCTCTACCCGCGTCCGGGGGTTTCCGTTACATCTGGTCCTGGGATTGCCACGGAGACCCACGGGGTTGCACTCGGACAGTCGGACGTCAGGGGCATTGGGTGACGCGCATCAAGTGATGCGGATGAAGTTCTGAGCCTTTCCAGGCCCGACAACTCGAGGTGCGTCAGATATGAATGGCACCTTATGCGGCAGGGACCAGTGGCCTCGTTGTTCATAGGTCCGCCAGGTGAAGGCTGACCCCAACCTTGCTGGTCAAATTTGAATGGCCCTTCATCGAAATCGTGATGGGAGCCGTCGTCCAAAAGGTTCAAACCGGCACGGCAGGTAGCCAACGACAGGATGAGCAAATGGTGAAAGCTCTGGAAAATTACGTCGCCGGCGTATTGGACAGCGACAGGGAAAAGATCAGCGCTCAATTCGCCTCATCCATCCAGGTGCATACCCCCGCCGGCAATACGCCATACACGGGCGCCGACCGTGTTTCCGCGAACGTCAGCAAGGTCATGCAACCCAACAATAGCCAAGGGAAGCAAAAACAGGGAATAGCGCATCGAACACTTCCTTCTGTTCCAATGATGCCTTCGAATTAGCTATTCCCAAGCCATTTTAGCAGACTCGGAATCTATGCAGGCCCCGCTATGACGAGGCTTCTCTTCTGCATGCCTTCCCGTCAGGGGTTCGGAACTCATGTTTGTGGTGCAGGAAACCGGCTGAGTAGATTCCGGTCCTGGCGACAGCCCGTTATGCCTCCTATGTTATTTAAGAGATTGATCCCTGGCTTGCAGAGCATTCTCTGGGGAACCTGACATGATGAAATTTTGCCTCGCAGCAGCGACTGCGTTTACGACGATGATGGGCGTTACCTTGGCACAGTCCTCGTCTTCGACTACCGTATCCCCGGGCTCGTCGCTCGGTGACACCACGAATGAGAGCACCCTTCACGGCAACGGCATCGTTGGTCAGTTTTGGACCTCGGTGGCAGTTCAATTTCCAACGAAGAGTGATGATGTTCCGAAGACGGTTGAGTTTGCTCGGCCCGTGTCGGAAACAGCCTCACGATGACGACCGGGAATTGATTGACTTTCGGAGCGTACTTGACTGTTCGGTTAGCGTTGTCAGCGCCAGCTTTCAGAGATAATTATCCTGTTCCCGATGCTGGCGGGCGTGTATGGTAACTAATGCAACGGCGACAGGCTCGCTCAACGTCATCGCCGCCAGCGTTGGGCCAGAGGTCTGCGACACCAAAGACCTAACTTGGGGCGTCGTCGATGATCATACGCAAGGTCATTTTCCGATAAAAAATGGAGATAGGAATGGGCTTGGGGGACATCGCTGGCAGGGTTGGAAATGCCTTTCTGGAAAAGGCTGGCCGCATGCCAGAGGAGGCCCGCGCGAAAGACGATGCAAACCGAGCCTCCACTAACACGGCTGCGTATCAGCATGGCAGCCGTGAAAACAAGGTGGCTTTCGTCGGTTCCGCTCCTGGGAGGCACGAACAAACCAAACCCCGGAACGTGTTGGGACCGCAATTAAAGCGAGATCTCCAGGCGCCCCCAATACACCCCAATGTTCGGCCGGCGCCATGTCGACCACGGCGTGCGATACTGTTCCGCCGCCGCGCTGCAGTCGCCGTGCGAGAGCGTGGGTCGAGGCGGTCGCCACGGGTTGCCCCCTCCACGATCTCTGACGCCCCTTCACTGTCAGGGTGCAGCGGCAGAGGTCGATGCCTGGTTCCCAGGGAAAACCGCCATCTTCAGACTTCCACTCGTCCAGCCACATCTTTGACGGGATCGCACGATCTTCAGCTGTGGTCCCGTCACGGCGGGCAGACGGTCCGGGGGGATAGAACGCCACCCGGTCCAGGTCACCGGTCGCTACGCGCCAATTTTCGGCATAGCGTGCCCACAGCCAAGGGGTGAGTTGCCCTCGTCGAGCCTCGGCTCTGAACGTCGTGACCAGAGCTTCCGTGATGGCCTGGAGGCGCGGTGCGTCCGCGGTGAGACGAACCCGGCCACCTCACGGTTCCGGTGTCAGCCGTGCCGCACGCTGAGCATCGCTTGTGTGATGGCACCTTCGACGCCATATCCGGCATATGGCTACAAGCGAAAACGGCAATGATGCCCTCTCGACGTCGCAGGCGCAGACTTGCCGAACGCTGGTGGTTTGGTCGCGCTATCAGCTTGCAGTTGCGAGCGGTGGCAGCGCACCGCAACGACGTGCGATTCCTGAGTTCCGCGCCGCCTTCGAGTCTGTCGGCGTCGCGTTCAACGACGAGGACGCGCCGGGCATTCGTCTCCGGCGGGGCTTGTAACTTGGGCTCGCCAATTTCCGCCGTGCCTGAGCATATCGAGGAGACGATCCGCGCTACCGTCAAGCTGTATGCGGATCACCAAAGGGCCGCCACACGGGTTCAGCTCGTGGTGGCGCGCATGGTCGATCTGTTCGGCCGCCCGGGGTGCATCGGCCTCCTGATCGCGGCTGTTCTATGCTGGATTGGTGGCAATCTTCTGGCGCTCGCTTTCGGCTACACGCCGATAGACCCGCCGCCCTTCTCCTGGTTGGAGCTGGTCGTTTCCCTCATGGCTCTTTGCATTACGGCTCTGATTCTGACGACGCAGCGGCGAGACGATCAACTTGCGGAGCACAGGGAGCAGATGACGCTCGAACTCGCAATGCTGAGCGAGCAGAAGCTGGCCAAGGTCATTCAACTTCTCGAAGAGAGTCGCCGCGACAACCCTTTGCTCGACAACCGCGTGGACGCGTCTGCCGACGCCATGGCAATGCCGGCCGATCCGCTATCGCTGGGTGCCGACACTGCGAAGATCAGTCGGCAGGTTTCTCCCGCTATTCCATAACCCATGACCCGCCTTGTTTGGGCTTGCCACCCGAGCGTGAGTTCAGTTGCCCCAGGTCGCGAACATTCCGATCGCGGCTGCGGCCATCGCCGCCGTGGCGAGCCAGCCGAGAGACATCAGCCATGGCGTCAACGTGAACTGCCCCATTATCTGTCGGCGCGAGGCCATCAGCATGATCATGACCATGATCGGCACCGCCGCCACCCCGTTGATCACGGCGCTCCAGATCAGCGCCCTGATCGGATCGAGCGGGGTGAAGTTGAGCACTGCGCAATCGACGAAGGTCGCCACTTGCGATCGTGCCGTAGAAGGCGCGTGCGCGGTCCGGCCTTTCGCATCTTGAGCGGTCCAGACAGTCAGCGAGTCGATTAGAGGAAGAACTCTATACATCACATCATTCGCAGGAGGTGAGATGCAGGGCGGGCGGGATAAGGGCTCGACTACCA
>CALFNB010000470.1 GCA_937902425.1 uncultured Acetobacteraceae bacterium
ATCGACCACGCGCATGCCCGGCCGCGCATCGGTCAGCGCGGCGATCAACTGGCTTCCCTCGTCCTGGATCTCCACCAGGCCGGACTGGAACGCGGGACCGGTCCTCACCGGGCGGCGACCCTCGATCCGCAGGCCCCAGGGCGACAACGGAGTTGGCCGCGCCTCCCACCCCTCGGCGGCCAGTGCGGCGCGCGCTTCGTCACGCGTGCCCTTCAGCAGGTTCGCGCGCAGATCCAATGGCGCGGGTTCGCTCAACGCCGCCATTTCAGCGGCCAGGCTATCGCCGAACCGCGCGAGCATCCGCGGATACAGCCAATCCGGCAGCTCGAACCGCACCGGATCCGACATGTCGGGATGCTCCAGCGTCTGGCCCTCGACGCGGCGCAGCGCGTTGTATTCGTTTCGCTCCAGGCCGGCGGGCGCGAACCGGTCGCCGGAAAACGATTCGGCCACACCGGCCAGGGTCCAACCCTCGGTCAGCAGCGACGCCGCCACCAACAGCCGAGGCGTCGCCTTCGGCACCCACCACGTCAACCGCCGCCGCGTCCGCAGCACGCGCCACACCCGATCCGACACCGCGCGGCGATCGCCCGAGCCGATGAACCGCCGCTCCCGAAAGAAATCGTTCGCCACCGCGTCGGCGGGCCGGGCCGGCGCGGCCTCGACCGCCTCCAGCAATGCGATCGCCGCCTCAAGCCGTGCGGCCGGCGTCACCCTGAGCCACGCGCGTGAAGGGCGTCCGGCAATGCCGCGAGGCCGGTCAGTTCGGCGGCGTTCTGATGAAGGTCGTACTCGTGCGGCTGGCCGGTTCGATTGATCCAGAACACCTGAAAGCCAAAGGCGTGCGCACCGAACGCGTCCCAGGGGTTCGACGAGACGAATGCGACCTGACCGCCAACCAGGCCCAGGCGCTGCTCCGCCAACCGGTAGACGGCGGGATCCGGCTTAAAAACACCGACCGTCTCAACACTTAGAACATGATCTAATAAAGCGTCAATCCCGGCCGACCGTGTCGCGTCGGCCAACATGCCTGGCTCGCCGTTCGACAGGATCGCCGTCGCCAGTCCCCGGTCGCGGAGCTGCTTCAAGACCGCCGGGACCTCGGGATACGCATCGAGCGTGCGGTAGGCCGTCAGAACGTCAGCCAGTACCGCCTCGTCGCTGACCCCGTGCCGAGCGGCGGCCCAGGCGAGCGCGGCGTCGGTGAGATGCCAGAAATCGCGGTGGTGGCCGGAGCCCGCGAGACTGCGAACCCAACTGTATTCCAGCTGCTTTTGCCGCCAGTCGGCACTGATCTGAGGCCAATTGGAGCCGAGCCGCCCAGAGTGCCGCGCCATCGCCGCGTGGACGTCCAGCAACGTGCCGTAGGCGTCGAACACAACCGCGCGAATCTGAACCATCAGTCCGCTTGATACAGTCTTCCCCACCTGACCGCCACGTCTCACGGGCCAATGGTTGGAGCACGACGCCGCCACCTTCTTTTTTGTATTAATTATGAGATAATCGCGGATCAACAACACGTGAAAGAAAGTTGCAAGGAAGTTGGTGTCAATCTCACTACAGCGGAACGGCAAAACGGCGTCACGATCGTCAATGGATCTGACGCGACACCAACGGAGGGTTGCCATGTTGGCGCGGCTGGCTCGATTGAATAACGAACTGGCTCCGTTCTCCCGCGTCACACCTGCCCCGCACCGCGCACACAATGATACTCGGTGCGGTTTCAGTATGGTTGCGAAAGTCCAGGCTCCCACCGCCTCGACGCTGACACATCAGGAAGTCCACTTCAAACAGGAGGTCGCATTGCTGACGGAGGCATAGTCGCCACCGGGGATTCTCAACGGGGACCCATTTTAGTACACCTTGAGGATTTGACATGATTCATCTGCACGGCACGCAGGCAATCGCGTTTCGCGTTTTGGTCGTCGACAGAGAGACCATCCAGCGCGTTATCGTCGCTCGCTGTGTCGAGATGCTTGGCTGGAAAGCCGACACCGCCGCCAATCTGGATGAAGCAACCGATAAATTCTCCATTCGTCCGCACGATGTCGTCGTGATCGATCTTGATCTGGGCCACCGGGACTGCACGCACCTGCTACGCTATCTGCGACACGCCCGCGCCGATCCATCGGTGATCTTCATTTCCGGCTCCGCCCAAGGGAGCCAGGCGGATTCGCCGCGGACCGCGCGCGATCTCGGACTTCGCGTCGCGGGCACATTGTGCAGACCGATCGATCCGTACCGGCTGCATGCGCTGCTGTTGTCCAATCCATTACGTCCGCGGACGGACAAGGCGCTGGCCGCCAGTTATCCGAACGCCCAGGACCTGGACCAGGCGCTGCGAGACGATGAGATACATACGGAGTATCAGCCAAAAACCGACCTGATCACCGGCGAAATCGTCGGCGTCGAGGCTCTTGCACGCTGGCACAGCCCGACACTCGGCGTCATCGGGCCAAATCTGTTCGTCCCTATCGCGGAACAATCCAATCTGATCAACCGACTGACGTTCCGCGTGTTGGAAGACGCGATCATGGCATGCCGCCGGTGGCGGGAAATCCGGCCGAACTGCAGCGTGTCGGTCAACATCTCCCCACGAATGCTGGCCAGTCCTGGGCTTTTGCGGATGGTCGACGCGATCCTCAATCAAAACAGAATGCCACCGGGAGCGCTGATCGCCGAGATAACCGAAACCACGCTGCTCGCCAACCTGCCCGCCGCGACCGAAACGCTGACGAGGCTCAGTATCAAAGGCGTCAGGGTCTCCATGGATGGTTTCGGCACCGGTTATTCCTCGCTCGCGTCGCTGCTGCGCATGCCGTTCGCCGAACTGAAGATCGACCGCTCGTTCATTGGCGTCTGCCGCACCGATCCCGAGGCCTGGAAGCTGATCCGTGCCACGGTGTCGCTGGCGCGCGCGATTGGGACGAACGTCGTGGCCGAGGGCATCGAAACCGAGGACATCAGCGACCGGCTGCGTGACGCCGGCTGCGATCTGGGTCAGGGTTGGTACTTTGGCCGGCCGATGCAACACGACGCCATGCTGCGTTGGCTAACGCCGGGGAACACGTCGGCGGCGGCACATGAAAGGCAGCGGGAGCCTTTGGTGATGGCGAAGTAGTTACGTTCACGACCATCTGGCATCGACCATCTGGCATCGACCATCTGGCATCGGGGGCCGGCGCGGAGGCTGGCCTCAAAACCGTCGGGTTCTTCCGGGGAGGCTCATGGCGCGCGTCCGTCGCGGCGACCGGCCTCGAACGGAACGCCACGCCATCGTTCTGCTTCCGTGTCAGTCCTGCCGGTAATTCGGCGCTTCCCGATCGATCGAGACGTCGTGCACGTGGCTCTCCCGCAGCCCCGCGCCGGTGACGCGGCGGAACCGTGTGTTGGCCTGCAAAGCCCCGATGTCCGCGCTGCCGGTGTAGCCCATGCCGGCTTTCAGGCCGCCCACCAGTTGATGCACCACGTTGCTGACGGCGCCCTTGTAGCCGACGCGGCCCTCGACACCTTCCGGCACCAGCTTAAGCTGATCTTTGATATCCTGCTGGAAGTACCGGTCGGCCGAGCCGCGCGCCATGGCCCCGATACTGCCCATGCCGCGGTAGGATTTGTAAGAACGGCCCTGGAAGAGGAACACCTCGCCCGGCGCTTCATCGGTGCCGGCGAGCAGGCTGCCGACCATCACCGCGTCGGCCCCGGCGGCGATCGCCTTGACGATGTCGCCGCTGGTCCGCATGCCGCCGTCGGCGATGGCGGGAATGCCTTGCTCGCGGCAGGCGGCGGCGGTTTCCAGCACGGCGGTGAACTGCGGCACCCCGACTCCGGCGACCACCCGGGTCGTGCAGATGCTGCCCGGCCCGATCCCGATCTTCACCGCGTCGGCGCCGGCGCCGATCAATGCCCGCGCGCCCTCCGGCGTCGCCACGTTGCCGGCGATCACCTGCACCGCGTTGGAGTTGGCCTTGATGGTTTCCACCGCCCGCAACACGCCCTGGGAGTGGCCGTGCGCGGTATCGACAACGATGATGTCCACCTCGGCCGCGATCAGCGCCAAAGCGCGTTCGATGCCCTCGGCGCCCACGCCGGTCGCGGCGGCACAGCGCAGCCGACCCAGTTCGTCTTTGTTGGAGAGGGGGTGCAACTCCGACTTGTCCATGTCCTTGACGGTGATCAGCCCGACGCAGCGGTAGCTGTCGTCGACCACCAGCAGCTTCTCCAGCCGGTGGCGGTGCAGTAGCCGGCGCGCTTCCTCGGGCGCGGCATCGGGGCTGATGGTCACCAGGTTGTCGCGCGTCATCAACTCGTAGACTTTGATCAACGGATCGGTGGCGAACCGCACATCGCGGTTGGTGACCACGCCGACTAGCCGGTTGGTGCCCCGTTCCACCACCGGGAACCCACTGATCTTGTGGGCGGTTTTCAGCGCCATCAGCTCGCCGAGGGTCTGATCGGGATAGACGGTCAGTGGGTTCACCACCATCCCCGATTCGTACTTCTTCACCTGCCGGACCTGGGCGGCCTGGAGTTCGGGCGACAGATTCTTGTGGATCACGCCCATGCCGCCGAGTTGCGCCATCGCGATCGCCATGTCGCTTTCGGTGACCGTGTCCATCGCGGCCGAGATCAGCGGGATATTCAGCCAGATCCCGCGCGTCAGCCGCGTCCGCGTGTTGGTCGCGGCGGGCAGAACCTGGGAATAGGCCGGCACGACGAGCACATCGTCGAACGCCAGTGCCTCCTCCACCCGGTTGGGTGAGGCGGCCTGAGTTTCGTGTGGAATGTCAAGTGCCATGGATATGTGGCCTTTCCGCGACCTTGACGCCCCCTCATAAGAGCGCCGGCCGGGTTCCGCAAGCGCCAGCGTGTGACGGTTCTCGAACCCGGCCGATGGGAGGTTGTTTGGTTCCCGGTCATCGCACCTTGTATCATCGCACCGAGTATGGGGGCGTCGAGGTCGATGGAGCGAATGGAGTGTATCGGCGGGGCATGAGGCAGGCTGCCTGGTTGCCGCGGCGATGCCCGCGTCGTGCGCGTCGTTTGGTCAACATCGGTCCGGCCGCGGCGGATTGTTTGTCAGGCCGGCTGGATGATCGCCAAATGCTTGATTTCCGCGGCGCGCCGGCGGCGTCTCGGATCAATCCCACGCCGGCGAGGCCCACCCTGGTTTGGTCGCCCGCCGCGCGTCCTGGATGGGATCGTGAAGAATATCCGGCGGCGCGAGAAAGCGCACTTTCGCGCGGGTTTTGTTTCCATGCGTGGACCGGTTCGGCAGCCACGCGCGAAAAGTCAGCAGAATTGCCGCCGCCTGGTTCCTCTGTCGTCCGTTGGTATTTTAATTCGCCGGACCGTTGCGATGCGGGAAACCGAAATGACGTTAACTGATAGCTTTACCCGACATCCAGTGTGGCGAGTTCGCCATGACGGAGCGCGAGAATTGAACGGAACGGTATGGTTCCGGCTGCGACGCGGGACCGCGGACAAGGTCGCCAATCGGGGTCTGGAACCTCTGAAGCGCTTGTATGCTTCGAACATCGACCCAGATATGATATCGCGCGGTGCGGATGGCATGGCTCATGCATCTGGCGCGATTCGCATCAACCGGAATCTGATATGAGAATGGCGGTTGGAACCGACCTGATGCGATGACGTTGTAAGTCCGGATATATTGCGTTCGGCGGCACCGTTTTGCCCGCGGGCCCTGTTAACCTGGTCAATCGGCCGATGCGCTTCGGCCTGCTTCTTCATGGAATGACAAAATGATCCACGGCTACATGATCTCCACGAACGATGGTCAAAAGGTGGCGGCGCAACTTAAGGCGGCTGGCTGCGACAAGATCCATCGCGATATGCGTGGCTCCGCGAAGTCGGAGCGCGCGCAGCGGCGGCGCGCGGTCGAGCAACTCAACCCAGGGGACGTGCTGGTCGTCGCCAGACTGAACCAGATCGCGGACTCGACGCTTGATCTGCTGCGCACGCTGACGATCATTTCCGAACGGAAGGCGATTTTCCGGTCCCTCGCCGAGCCATGGGCTGACACCAATATGCGCGGCGTTCGGCTGCTGACCATGCTGGAAGGCATCGCCGCGTTTGAGCGGGACGTGCGGAGCGCGCGGACCGAAGCTGGCCAGGCACGGGCGGTGGCGCGCGGGGTGAAGCTTGGCCGCAAGCCGAAGCTGACGCCGAAGCAGGAACAGGACGCGCTGCGGCGGCGCAAGAAAGGTGAGACTCTCGCGACGATCGCCGAGTCGTACAACGTCAGCCACAGCACGATCTCTCGCCTCGTCGCATAACCTGGCCTGTCGTGCCGTGGCCGTCTTGCTCGGGTCCGACCCGCGCCTCTGACGCCGTCCCGCGGCAATCGGGAATCCACAGACATACGCGGCTCGTGCCGTGAGTGACGCTCGGGTCCCGGCACGACGAAAAAATAGCCCGAGCACGACGATATGGAACCCTACCGGGCGACCGGGATCAGCCGTATCCGCTTGCCGTCGACCCCCACCGCGACACGGCCTTCACGTAGTGCGATCGCGTCGTCTCCGAACACCGTGCGCCGCCAGCCATGCAAGGCCGGGACGTCCGGCTCGTCCTCGGACGCGATCCGGTCGATATCGTCCGAAGACGCGATGAGCTTCGGCGCCACCTGATTCTCCTCGCAGCGCGCGGTCAACAGAACCTTCAACAACTGAACCAATGCCGCCGACGGTCTGGCGGTGTCACGCTGTCTGGGCACCTCGGGCAGTTTCGCCTCCGGCAACGCGATCGTCGCCGCCGCCGCTTCCAGCAATGACGACCCGGTGCGGCCCTCGGCGAAACCGCGCGTGATCCCCCGAGCACGCGACAGCGCCTCGGGGTTGGTGGGGGCGATGGCGGCGATCTCCATCAGGGTCTCGTCCTTCAGCAGGCGCTGCCGAGGGATGTTGATCCGCTGCGCCTCCTGCTCCCGCCACGCCGCGAGGGTCCGGACCATGGCCAGGAACCGCCGGTTGTTGCCGCGGACTTTCAGGCGTTCCCAGGCGGCTTCCGGATCGGTGCGATATGTGGCGGGATTGGTCAGGATCGCCATTTCCTCGGCGACCCAGGTCAGCCGGCCTTCTTCCAGCAACCGCGCGCGCAACCGGCGATAGACCGTGCGCAGCCAGGTCACGTCGGCCGCGGCGTAGGCCATTTGCGCCGGAGACAGTGGCCTGGCGGCCCAATCGCTGAACCGGTGCGCCTTGTCGATCGAGCCGCCGGTCAGGCTGGAAACCAGCGAGTCATAGCCGACCTGGTCGCCGAACCCCGCCACCATCGCGGCGACCTGGGTGTCGAACAGCGGGGTCGGCACCGCGCCAAAGCGTTGGACGAAAATCTCCACATCCTGGCGCGCCGCGTGGAACACTTTGATCACCGCGGGATTGGCCAGCAGGTCGCCCAGAGGCGCGAGATCGAGGCGGTCGGAGATGGTGTCGACCACCGCGACCTCGGTCTCGCCGGCCAACTGCACGAGGCACAATTCCGGATAATACGTCCGCTCCCGCATGAACTCGGTATCGACGGTGACGAACTCTTCGCTCGCGAGGCGCTGGCAGAGCGCGGCCAGCGTCTCGGTGTCCGTGACGACGGTGGGCGGCGGAAAGTCGGGAACGGAATGTCGGGGCATCAGGCGGTTTTACACCGGAATGCGGCGAGGGCCAGTGGTGCGGCCTCAGGTCAAAGCCGGCTCCGTGATGCGATCGCCTGCGCCGATGTCACGGGGCAGCAGAACCAAGGCATGTTTCGCCGGCGCCGCTCGCGGATATACCCGGTGAGGTTAACCCGCGTTGTTCGCCCCGCCCTTGCCGGCGGCGAACCGCACCGCTTCCTCGGCCGCGCGTACCAGCGCCCGCGCTTTCTGCCGGCACTCTTCGAACTCCGACTCCGGGTCCGAGTCGGCCACGATCCCCGCCCCGGCCTGCACATACATCGTGCCGTCCTTCACCAGCGCGGTGCGCAGGCCGATACACGTGTCCATGGTCCCGTTCGCCGCGAAATACCCGATGCAGCCCGCGTAGATGCCACGCCGGTCCGGTTCCAGTTCCTCGATGATCTCCATCGCGCGGACTTTTGGCGCGCCCGACAGAGTCCCCGCCGGAAACCCGCCGATCAGCGCGTCCAGTGCCTCCAATCCGTCCGCCAGCCGGCCTTCCACATTGGACGAGATATGCATGACGTGACTGAACCGTTCGATCACGAAACGTTCGGTCACCTTCACCGAACCCAGCGCCGAGACGCGCCCGACATCGTTACGGCCGAGGTCCAGCAGCATCAGGTGCTCGGCGCGTTCCTTGGGATCGGCGAGCAGTTCCTGTTCCAGCGCCAGGTCTTCTTCCCGCGTCACGCCGCGCCGCCGCGTGCCCGCCAGCGGCCGGATCGTCACGGTGCCGTCGCGCAATCGCACCAGCACCTCGGGCGAGGACGCGACCACGGAAAACGCGCCGAAATCGAGATACACCATGAACGGCGCCGGATTGATCCGCCGCAACGAGCGGTACAGCGCGAACGGCGGCAACGCGAACGGCACCGAGAAGCGCTGGCTGATCACGATCTGGAACGCATCGCCCGCCATGACGTAGTCCTTGCACCGCGCCACCGCGGCAAGGAACTCTTCCTTGGTGAAATTCGATGCCGGCGCGGGCGGATCGGGCAATATCACCGGCGGCGGCTGTCTGGCCAATGGCCGCTCCAGCGCCGCCTCGGCGTCGTCCAGCCGTCCCCGCGCCAGTGACCACGCCGTCTCGGCGGAGACCTCCGGCGACGGATAAACCGGCGCCACCAAGGTGAGTTCGTCGTTGACGTTGTCGAAGATCGCGAACAGCGACGGCCGCGTCATCAGGCCTTCCGGCACGCCGATATGATCGACATTTTTCTCCGGCAGCTTTTCCATTTGCCGGACCATGTCGTAGCCCAGATAACCCACCAGCCCACCAGCCATTGGCGGCAAACCCGGCGGCACCTCAAGCCGGGTTTCCTTGATCAGCGCCCGCAGGCTGTCCAACGGTGCCCGAGCCTCCGGCACGAACGCATGCGGCGCCGAGTGCGCGGAGCGATTGACCGACGCGCTGCCGTCCTGACAGCGCCAGATCAGGTCCGGCTCCATGCCGATCACGGAGTAGCGGCCTCGCGTGGCGCCGCCCTCGACGCTTTCCAGCAAGAACGCGTTCGGCCGCCCATGCGCCAGCTTCAAATATGCCGCGACCGGCGTTTCCAGATCCGCGACCCCGCGGCGCCACACCAGGTTGCCTCGTCCGGCCTCGTAAGCGGAGCGGAACGCGGCATAACCCAAAGGGCCAAAACCGGGTGCGACGGTGACGTTCATGCTTTCTCTCGATTGATCACGGTTGCACGATCTGATCGACGTTCGTTTGATTGATGCGCGGGTTGGCGCGCAGGCGCAACGCCTCCGAGAACACCGATGTCATGTCATCGGCGACCGTGCGAGACACCGCCGCGCGCACCTGCTGGTACTGGGTCGCGTCCTTGGTGGGGTCGGGCTCGACAATCTCGACCGGGGTCGCCACCAGGAAGCCGTTCTGGGTTTCGACCATGGTGGGCTCGCCCTTTTTCAGGCCGAACAGCACCTGTTGCACTTCCCGGGGAATGCCCGGATCGGGCTGCGAGCGGGTCACCACCGGGGACAGGGTCGGCAATACGCCGGCGTCGCGGGCGGCGTCGGAGAAAACCTTGCCGCTCTTGACCGACCCCAGCATCGCCGCCGCCGCCGTCTCGGCCCCGTGACGGCGCTGGTCCGAGCGCCAGTCCTCGATCACCCGGTCCCGCACCGCATCGAACGGCTTTACGCCGGCCGGCGTGATGTCGTCCACGGACAGCGCGTAATAGCCGGAGCCGCCGGTCGACGGTGTCTGCACCTCGGTCAGATGCGGCGGATCGCCTTTCTGTGCCGCGAACGCGGCGGTGGCGGTGGCGGCACGGATTTCCTCCTCGCCGGGGAGCGCGGCCGGGGGACCCTCGGGCGAGTCGCCCAGCTGGTCCAGGGTGGCTGTCGCGGCGACCACGCCCGGCTCGGGCGGCAGCGCGTCGAGCGCCGCGCCATTGCCGAGTTCGCCGTCCAGCTTGTTGGCTTTGTCGTAGACCAGCTCGAGCGCTTTTTCAGTCGTGACGCGTTGCCGCAGCTTGTCCTTGACCTGATCGAACGGCTCGACGCCGCCTTCCGTCGCTTTGGTGACCCGGATGACGAACCAGCCCAGGGCGCCCTTGATCGGCGTGGGGACGGTGTCCGGTGGGGCGCTGAACACCGCTTTGGCGAGGTCGGGATCCGGGAACTGGGTTTGCGTCGCGTCCTGCTGGACGATCGCCGCCGCGCCGGCCGCTTTCGCCGCCGCCTCCATCGCGGTCCAATCGGCGCCGGCGCGCCACTGATCCGCCAACGCCGCCGCCTTGGCCTCGTCGGTGGTCGAAATCACCTCCGCCGAGCGCCGCGCGATCGTGGTGTAGTCCGCTTTGTGCAAGTCATACGCCGCTTGCACATCCTTGTCCGTGACAGTGATGTCTGGTGCCAGCGTGGCGGGCGAGAGCACGATCAGCTTCACCCGCCGGTATTCGGGCGTGGCGTATTGGTCCGGGTGGTTGTCGTACCAGCGCTGTGCCGTCGCATCATCGGGAACCGGCGCTTCCGGCACGGCGGCGATCGGAAACGCCGCGATGTCCGCCGAGCGCTTCTCAAACTGTGCCACGAAGATCGGCCCGGTTTCGGAATCCGGGACCTGCGCACCGGCCGTCACGGCGTCCAGCAGCTACCGTTGTGCCATGTCGCCGCGCATCAGTTCCAGGAAGCCGGCCTCGGTCATGCCATTGCTCCGCAACACCGCCTCAAGCCGGGTTCTGTCGAACGTTCCGGTCGAACTGGTGAACGCGGGCAACTTGCGGACGGTCGCCACCAGGACCGGATCGGGCACGACGATCCGCAGGTCGCGCAGTTCCTGGGTCATCGCCGCCTGGCCGATCAGGCGCTGCAACGTCTGCTCGCCGACCGTGCGCCGCAGTTCGGCCGAGGGTTCCTGGCCTGTTGGCAGGTCGCGGCTCGCCCGAGACAGGGCGCGGCGATAGTCGGCTTCCACGGCAGGGATCTCGATCGTGGTGCCACCGACCTTGGCGACCCAGGTGGAAGTGCCGACCACACGCAGCATGTCGCCAACACCCCACAGGACGAAGGCGGCCACCATCACCAGAAAGAAGGCGCGGACGTACCACGTCTCCAGATAGCGGCGCATCGACGAGATCATGCGGTGTGTCCCAGCTTCCCCGTCGCGGGAGCCCATCCTGGGTGCCCATCGCGGGTGAAATTCGGCCTCGTATACGAGGCACGGGGTGAGTTTGCCAGGGTTGGTCGGACTTGCCTTGCATCCGCCGCGCCGGTGGGTTCAATGGCGGCAACAAAGCCTGGAGACGGAAATGCGCCAATTGATCGCCGGAAACTGGAAGATGAATGGGCTGTCCGAGGAGGCCGCCGCGATCGTTGGCCCGCTGCGCCGAGGCGCCGATGGCCTCGCCTGTGATCTGCTGGTTTGCCCGCCCTTCACCCAGATCTTCACGGTCGCCCACATCCTGGTTGGATCGCCGGTCGCCGTCGGCGGGCAGGATTGCCACCCAAACGAGAAAGGCGCCCATACCGGCGACATCTCCGCCGCCATGCTGCGTGACGCCGGCGCCTCCTGGGTCATCCTGGGCCATTCCGAGCGCCGCCAGGATCACCACGAGACCGACGCCCTGATCCAGGCCAAGACCCACGCGGCAGTCGCCGCCGGCCTGGCGCCGATTGTCTGCGTGGGCGAGACTGCGGCGCAGCGGGTGGCCGGTGACCAGAACAAGGTGGTCGGTGGTCAATTGGCCGGCAGCCTGCCGCCGGGCTTTTCCGGTGTGGTGGCCTACGAACCGGTCTGGGCCATAGGCACCGGCAAAACCGCTACCGAGGCCGACGTCGCCGCCATGCATCTGTTCATCCGAGAGACGCTGGTGATGCAATTGGGCCAGGCGGGTGAGGGGGTCCGTATTCTGTACGGTGGCTCGGTGCGGCCGGCGAATGCGGGAAGCCTGCTCGCGGTGCCGCATGTCGGCGGTGCACTGGTCGGCGGCGCCAGCCTGAAGGCGGAGGAATTTCTCGGGATCGCCAAGGCGGCCAAGGCTTGAATTTGGGTCACGCGCCGGGGTTTCACCCCGGACCCCGACCAAGGAGCGCCGCCCCTTGGATCCCCGCCAAGGGCAGTGGCCCTTGGGACCATTAATTTGGTGGGTTCTCCGAGGAGGGCCGACTGAGATGTTTCACGGTCCGGGTTGGCCCTCCTCAGAGAACCAACCAATGGACAGATCTCAAAGGGCCTCGCCCTTTGACGGAGGTCCAGGAGGCAGCGCCTCCTGGCGGGTTTCAGGGCGGAGCCCTGACGTCTGGCCCAGAAGCATCCTGGCGCTTTTCAACCGCGAGCGGCGCCGCTAGAAGTCCGCCGTATTCGCATCCGGAACCGCACCTTGGCCGCTGTCCTTCTGATCATCCACCTGTTCGTCACCATGGCCCTGATCGGTGTCGTGCTGATCCAGCGTAGCGAGGGCGGCGGCCTGGGGATCGGCACCTCCCAGGGCATGGGCTCGTTCATGAGCGGCCGAGGCACCGCCAACCTGCTGACCCGCGCCACGGCGATCCTGGCCACCGTATTCATGGCATTGTCTCTGACTCTCGCCCTGATGAACCGCGGCACGATGGGGACTAACCGGTCGATCCTGGACACCGGTCCGCCGGGCACCTCGCTGCCCGCGGCGCC
>CALFNB010000471.1 GCA_937902425.1 uncultured Acetobacteraceae bacterium
TGGCCTTGCAGTCCTTTGCGCTGATGGCCGCCGCCGAGGGTGCGATTTCCGCATACGCCGACATCACCGGCGAGAACTGGAAGCCCTACGAAGCGCCTCCGGCACCGGCAGCCAGCGTATCTCGCAAGTCAGCCGCGACCGAGATGGCCGCCTTCGAAATGGCGTGACGGACGGCGGCGGGGGCCGAAGCCACGGCCTCCGCCGCCCGCTGCCGATCGGAGGAATCTATTGACACGGCCTGGGATCCGGACGTACGAAATCGATGCGTTTTTGCACCGAAACTGCCGGACGGAGACGGGCCTTTGCCCTATTGCGAGGTCCTCTGACCTTTTGTGTCCGGGTCCTTGAGACCCTGCGGCGGTGTGCTGGAAGCGGAAAAAGCGAGCATTTTTAGGGTGATATTTTCACAACCAGTGACACATACACAAAAAATGTCAAAAATATGACACGATTCCAATTAGTTATGTAGTAGCGGTGTAGTCTCATAACCTGAAGGTCACAGGTTCAAATCCTGTCCCCGCAACCAGTGTTTTCACAGGAAAAAACAGGGGTTTTGCCTGGACGGGGCGAACAATCTGACCCAGGCTGTTCGGCCGTCAGGTTTTCAGCCTGACGATCCAACGTCAATTTCGAAAAAAGGCTTGATATTAAATGGGATTCTGTGAGTCCGCACTACGGCATAATCATGGCACAAAATACTTCCGGTTCAACGCGGATTTACGAAGTGACGCTGCCTGTTTTGGCTCGCTCAGTCGACTCGGACAGAGGCTGGGCAAGGACAAAAAACAGAATCGTCAGATGCATTCCGTACCCGTGCCGGAAGGCGGCATAGGTCGCCCAATTTCGCCGACCGGGCGGCGCGGTCTCGCCCTGATTCCTGGCCAACTGGACTTCATCGCCAGCGATCGGCGGCATTTACCAATGGCATGGCTATATTCATCGCCAGCATGACCGAGGCGATACCCGGACAGGACACCTCGCATGAATATCACGTATGATGGCGTCCTTTACCATGCGGAAACCGCGTAGCGATGAGGAGGTTTCCCGGCCAACGCACGGCCCGGCGTCGCTGTTCAGACCAAAGAGCCTGGGTTGCGAATGTAGTTTTCCTTGATCGCATCGGCCGCCCAACAGGCAAGCATACCGATTGTCTCGGTGGGCCGTTCGCGGGGTTCCGCGGGAACGCGCTGCCGCCCACCACGAACAGATTCGAAACGTCCCACGACCGCGAGTATGTATTGACGACGCTTGTCGACGGATCGCTGCCCATCACGGCGCCCCCGCCGTCGTGCGTGCTCTGGTATCCCGTGATACCGAAGCGCGTGCCCGTGTTCTCGTGGCCCAGACCCGAACCGTTGAGCGCGCGGCCGATGTCTGTGCGGCGCTTATTCAAATTCCTCATCTTGCGCGGATCGTTGCCATACCAGTCGAAGGTCCTGCGACGCAGCGGCAAGCCGTAAGCGCCTTTGTAGGTCGGGTCCAGATCGAGGTAGTTGTGCTGATGGCTCAGCCAAGAGGCGTGTATACGGGTCGCCATAACAAACGGGAGGAATCTACTATGCGGCGCCGCGACTTACTGAAGGCAGCACCCGCGCTCATGGCTCCGGCACTCGCACGCGCCGAGGGCCGCGCGCTGCGTTACATTCCGAACTCGGGCCTTTCGACGATCGATCCGATCTGGACGACCGCTCTGGTCGCGGGGATCCACGGGTACATGGTGTTCGACACGCTGTACGGCCTCGACGCCATGGGCCAGGCGCGTCCGCAAATGTGCGCGGGCCACGATGTATCAGCCGATGGGCTGACCTGGACGTTCACCTTGCGCGACGGATTGACGTTCCATGACGGCGAACGAGTCCTGGCGAAGGACTGCGCGATGTCGGTGCGGCGTTGGGGCTCGCGTGATTCGTTCGGGCAGCCATTGATGGCGGCGACGAACGATATTGAAACGATCGACGATCGGCGCTTCCGCATCCGATTGAAGCGGCCGTTCCGCCAGATGCTGTACGGGTTCGCTGCGCGGGGATGCTTCATGATGCCGGAGCGGATGGCGAAAACGCCTGGCACCGAGCAAATCAGGGAGGCCGTCGGTTCGGGACCATTCCGATTCCTGCCCGACGCGTGGGTCTCGGGCGTCAGCGCGGCCTATGCGCGGTTCGACGGATACGTGCCTCGCCAGGAACCGCCGAGCTTCCTGGCGGGCGGCAAGGCGGTGAATGTCCAACGTGTCGAATGGGTCGTGCAGCCGGACGCGGCGACCGCGGCGGCGGCGCTGCGAACAGGCGAGGTCGACTGGCTCGAGGTGCCGTTGATCGATCTTTGCCCGATGCTGCGCCAATCTCCCGGCGTGCAGGTCGAGGTGAACGATCCGTTTGGTTGGCCGCTGGTCCTCGCGCTCAACCATCTGCAGCCGCCGTTCAACAATCCGAAGCTGCGGCGGGCGCTGCTGCCGGCGATCGACCAAAAGACGTTCCTGGCGTCGGTGGTCGGAGACCAGACCGAACTCGGCCGTGCGCCGGCCGGATATTTCGTCGAGGGTCAGCCGATGTCGAGCCACTCTGGGCTTGAGGTCCTGTCGGGACCGCGCGACGACGCCCTGGCGAAGCGGCTGGTGCTGGAATCCGGTTACGCCGGCGAAAAGGTCGTGATGCTGGCGCCGACTGATCGGCCTGTGTACAACCAGATGATGCAGGTCGCGCGCGACGTGTTCGTCAGGCTGGGCCTGAACGTGGATTTCCAGCAAATGGACTGGGGTTCGGTGGTCACGCGACGAACCAGCCGTGAACCCGTAAGCAAGGGCGGCTGGAATTGCTTCATCACCCAGATTGAGGGTGTGGCGGCTTGCACGCCGGGCGGCAGTTTCGAGCTGCGGGGCAATGGCGCCAAAGCCTGGTTCGGCTGGCCGGACGACGAAGAATTGGAACGCCTGCGCACCGCCTGGTTCGACGCACCGGACCTTCCATCGCAGAAGGCGATCGCCGAGAAGGTTCAGTTGCGTGCGCTGGAGACCTTGCCGTGCATTCCGCTTGGGCAACTGTTCCAGCCGACCGCGTTCCGATCCGACATCAAGGACATCGTCAAAGCGGCGTTCCCGCTGTTCTGGGGCGTACGTCGCGCGTAACGGTTGGTTTCGCGTTGGCCATGCCGGCTCACGAGGCGGCCAATGGCCTGGCACTGGTCGCAACCGATCGTCGTCGGCGCCGATGTGTGCACGGGGTGGTCCGGGAGCATCGAGAGCACGGCCGAGTTGCCGCGCCAGCACAGGCTCACGATGGTGTGTGATGTGACGGTTGGCGTCGCCGCTCAGACCAGAGACCCCGGGTTCCGAACGTAGTTTTCCTTGATCGCATCGGCCGCCCAACACGCCAACATCCCGATCGTCTCGGTGGGGCCGTTCGCGGGGTTCTGCGGGAACGCGCTGCCGCCCACCACGAACAGATTCGAAACGTCCCATGACTGCATGTATTTATTGACCACGCTGGTCCACGGATTGCTGCCCATCACGGCGCCACCGACATTGTGCGTGCTCTGGTACCCCGTGATACCGAAGTGCGTGCCCTTGTTCTTGCCGCCCAGGCCCGAACCGTTGAGCGCCCGGCCGATCTCGGTGCAGCGCTCGTCCAGGTACTTCATCATACGCAGCTCGTTATCGTTCCAGTCGAAAGTCATGCGCAGCAGCGGCAGGCCGTAAGCGTCTTTATAGGTCGGATCCAGATCGAGGTAATTGTGCTGATAGCTCAGGCAGGTGCCGTGAATGGTGATCGCCATGTTTCGGCGGTAGTTATGCGCCACGGCTTTCTTCCATTCGCCGCCCCAACGCGGCGTGCCGGGCGGCACCACCTTGCCCTTGATCGGCGCCGCTCCGCGCGCCGAAGTGTTGACATACGCACACCCGATGAAGCCGAGCGGGCCGCGGTCGATAACGTCGCCGTTGAATTCGTCGATCGACGTGTTGAGCTGGCCGCCGCCGATGAAAGGATTGAACTCGCGATCGTCGAAGAATACGTGCACCGAGCCGCCTTGCTGGTAAGAGTAGTTGCGGCCGACCACCCCTTTGCCGGTGCGCGGATCGTACGGTATGCCGATGCCCGACAACAGCAGCAGCCGCGTGTTGCTGAAGCAATACGCACCCAGTACCACGATGCTGCCCGGCTGCTCGACCTCGTTGCCGCGCGCGTCGATGTAGGTGACACCGGTGGCCTTCTTGCCGGTGGAATCCTTGTTGACGCGCAGCACGTTGCACAGCGGACGCAGTTCGAACGTCGGCTGCCGGGCCAGCGCGGGATGCACCGAGGTGAGGGGATTGGCCTTGGCGCCTTGCGCGCAGACGTGGCTCGAGCAGAAGCCGCCGCGCGCGCATTCGAGCATCTGTACGCGGTAAAGGTTGCGGTAGTCCTGCGTCATCGCCGCGGTTGGGCCCTGGAACGGCACATAGCCCAGAGAACTCGCCGCGTCGGCGAACAGCCTGCCTTCATACGATGGCCGCGTCGGCGGGTTTGGATACTCGCGCGAGCGGGACCCTTCGTGAGGATTACCGCCTGCCTGGATCTCGCCGTTCAGGTTGCCGGACTTACCGCCGACGCCGAAGATATGCTCGAACTGGTCGTAATACGGTTCGACCTCGTCCCAGGTGATACCCCAGTCCTGCAGATTGCAGTCCTCGGGGATAAACGATTTGCCATAACGTTGTTCGATACGTGAGCGCATTTCGAAATCATGCGGTAAAAAGCGGCGCGCATTGCCGCCCCAGTGTACCGCCGTGCCACCGACCATCTCGCCTGGCTTGAACGCACCCATCTCGCGCATCGGCAGTGCCGTCTGCGCGTTGTTGTTGCGAAATGTAATGGTGTCGCGCGCCAGATTCTGAAAGATGTCGCTATGGCGATCGAACTTCAGTTCGTCGTACACGTTGGGCTTATAAAAGTCAGTGTTCACATCGAAAGACCTGCCGCGCTCCAGGCACACCACGCTCAACCCTGCGCTGGCCAGTTCCATCGACATGATCGAGCCCACGACGCCGCTGCCTACGACAACAACATCGACAGATTTTAATTTCGTATTCGACATCTCAGTTCTACCTGTCGCGCTTGATAATCACGTGTTTGGGAAAGCCTTCCGCGTCGACGGGCACCTTACCGGTTTGGACGTCGAGCACGCTGACGGGTTCGGCGTGGTACGGTTCGCTGCTGGTGACCAGTCGGCGGTATTCGCTGGTAGGCAGTCCCGGGAATCCAAGCAGCTTCCAACCCACTTTGTCGCGGTTGCCGCCGTACAGTGGATCCGCGAAGTATCCCTCGTCGGTGTTGCGCCATAGCAGATCGAAGAAGAATTTCGATGACAGCGACGGCAGCGCGATCTCGTCCTTCTCCAACTGCTTGAGCAGGCGCAATTGTCTGTCACCCGCAAGCTGCGCGAAAGGCCGGCCGAACGCGGTTTTGCAGTGCTGGTCGATCTCGCTGATCGCAATGCGGTAAACTTCTTGTGGCGTGAAGCGCGATTGGTAGCCCTGCTGCGGCGTGCCCTCCATCCACGGGCCGCCGCGATACATACGGCCGTGGACGCCCCAGGAGCTGGCCAATTGGCGGTCGATATAGACCACCACGCCAGCATCGCGAGCCCCTGGGCCCAGCTCATCGGTGGGGATCAGATGCTCGACGGCGGCCTCCAGAAAGCGAACCTCGGGCTCCAGTAAGTAGACATAGGAAGCGCCGATCAGGTTGTCGCTCAAGGTCATCTCCTCGTTTCCTCACTTCGATGTGTATAATGTGATCGGGTATTGTCAAATTAACCGAAAACCGAACGAATTCAGACGATGGGATCGGGTGATGCCGAGGGCCTGTTTCGCCTAATGAACGCAGGCCTCCTGTCGCCAGATATGGGACGCGTCGGCCCGCGGCCGCCGGTAACTGACTGCCGTCGTGCGGTGGACCCCGCGGGATCAACCCGCCAGAGTGCGATCGTTGCAGGTTGCCTCGACCTGAAACGTGAATCGTCCTCTCAGATATAACGCTTTGAGCATGATTGGTTCAACCTGAGCAAATCATGCCCAAAGGGGGCTGGTCCCAGGACTGGTCCCGTGGGGCGCGGCCTTCAGCGGACGCGGTATTTTTCCAGGGTGTCCCGGTTCAGCGTGACGCCCAGGCCGGGGCCCTCCGGCACGCGCATCATGCCTGCACCGTCGTAGTCGAATGGTTCGTTCAGCAGCTCAGTGCGCAGTCCGTGTTCGGTCTGGTCCCATTCGACCATCACCACGTTCGGGCTGGACGCGGCGAAATGCAGCGCCGCGACGAACAACAGCGCCGACGAGAAGCAATGCGGCGACAACGTCATATTATGCGCCTGGGCGAGGGCCGCGATCTTACGGCATTCGGTGAACCCGCCCGACCAGACCAGGTCGGGCTGGGCGATATCGATCGCGCCGCGGGTGATCAACTCGCGATAGCCGAACAGACCGACCTCGGTTTCGTATCCGGCGATCGAGATCGCCAGCGCCCGCGCCACCTCGGCGCTGCCGTCGACATCGTCGGTGGCGACCGGTTCTTCCAGCCAGAACAGGTCATAGGGTTCCAGCGCCTTGCCCATCTTGATCGCGGTCGCCGGGCTCCAGACGCAGTTGGCGTCGGCCATCAGGCGGCGGTTGGGACCCAGAGCCTTTCGCACGGCGGCGACGCGGGCGATGTCTTCCTCCGGCGTGACGACGCACAGCTCCGGCTGGTTCAGCAGACGGCGGAAATTCGTGCCGGTGAAGTCATAGCGTCCGATCTTCATTTTCATCGCGCGGAAGCCGCGTTCGACATAGCTCTCGGCTTCTCGAGTCAGACCGTCGAGGTCTTTGCCGCGTTGATAGAACCCGCCGCTGGCATACACCTCCACCTGGTCGGTGAAGGCGCCGAACAAACGATAGAGCGGCATGCCCGCCGCCTTTCCGGCGATGTCCCATAGCGCGATGTCGATACCGCTGATCGCGTGCATGACGATGCCGCGGCGGCCGTGCTGGCGGGATCGGCCGAACATCAGTTGCCAAAGGTACTCGATCTTCAGTGGGTCCTGACCGATCAGCAGTGGCTTCAGTTCATGTTCGATCACGGCGGCGGTGCTGGCGGGCGGACCGCCGGCCGATCCAGCCTCGGCGATGCCGGTCAGTCCGGCGTCGGTTTCGATTTCCACGATCAGGGCGTTGCGGGTGGCGTTGAAGCTGGCGGCGCTCATGCTGGGATTGGCGGCGCGGTACGACAGTTGGATGGTGCGGATATCGGTGATTTTCATGGCCAGTCCTCTCGCCGCCGGGCCGGAAGGTCGGCCACGCGCGTACCGTCACCTGACCCCGCGCACTGGAAGGGGTCAAGCGGGTCGAACGTGGCGGGTAACGGCGGTAAACGCCCGGGCAGATGTGGCGCGCCGATCCCGAACTGCTGGCGATGACTTGTCGCCTGGCCGGCGCTGCCATACCGTTTCGCTCCGCCCAAAACGGACCCGGTTGCCAACCATGAGCACAATCGAACTTGTCGACCCCGAATTGCGCGATGCGCTCGCGCTGTCGCCACAGGTGCCGCTGACCGCCGAGACTTTGACCCGGCGTCGCGCCGATGCGCTCGCGTTGCTGAGTTCCGTTACGATACCGGAAATGCCCGACATCACGACGGGCGAGATCCACGTCGAGAGTGCGTTTGGCGCGAAACCGATCCGGGTTCTGACTTATCGCCCGGTCAGGTCCGGCGGCCCACTTCCGGCCATCGTTCACATCCATGGCGGGGGCTTTGTGATGGGCGCGCCGGAGATGAAGGATGTGGAGAACAGGCTCTTCGCATCAGAGCTGCGATGCGCGATCTATTCCGTGGATCACCGCCTCGCGCCGGAAGCACCGCACCCGGCGCCGGTGGAGGACATTTACTCGGTGTTTGTCTGGCTGCACGCGAATGCCGGTCAACTCGGTCTCGATCCCGACCGTATCGGTATCAAGGGTGAAAGCGGCGGCGGCGGTTTCGCGGCTGGGGCCGCACTTTATGCGCGCGATAGGCGGGGACCGAAATTCGCCTTCCAGCATCTGATCTATCCGATGATCGACGACCGAACGGCGGTGCGCGAGGACGTGCATCCTTACGTCGGCGAATTCGTCTGGACGCAAGAGAGCAACTATTTTGGCTGGCATTCGCTGCTCGGCGAGGAGCCGGGTTCAGCAGATGTCTCGCTTTATGCGGCGGCGGCGCGCGCGGCCGATGTGTCGGGCTTGCCGCCAACCTACATTTCGGTCGGCGGTTTGGATCTCTTCCTCGAAGAAAATCTGACCTATGCGGATCGATTGAGCCGCGCCGGAGTGCCGGTCGAATTTCATCTGTACCCGCGCGCATATCACGGCTTCTATCGTGCGACGAATGCCCGCGTGACCAGGCAGGCCGAGCACGACACGCGCTAGGCATTGCGGCGCTTCCTGCACGGATAGGCCCGCCCGTTCTCGGCGCCGGCCATGGCGAAACCTCCAGGTTTTGAAATGCGTGAGTTCATCGCCGGATTGTTCCGGCTTGCCACGTGATTTGGTGGCGACGACAAACGCCCAAAGACCGTCTGTTTTCGATGAATGGTACTGCCACTGACTCAGGCCGCCCTCAACGGTCGTTGCGGTACCGCCACTGTCAAAACCGCAGCCTGATGCCCGAGGTGTTCTACACCGCCGGTGTGCGACATTGTCGACGACAACACTCGCCGCCTCCCATCTCCGTCTCGGCGAAGACGTCGCCGAGAACGGGGCCGCGGAATGCTAACGAACCGAGTTGTAGACGTCACGCCACCGCCTGATGGCTTCGATGTGGCCGTCCACCGTGGTAAGGTTCGCGCCCATCGTCACGACGGATATGTGGCTCCCCCCAGCTTCGCGCCAAGCCGCGATATCGCCAGGCCATTGGTTGTCCCCGCGCGTGTATTGCTGGATGGACTCGAAGCCGAATGCATCGGCATCCCTTCCGAGTTCGCGCAGCCTGGCCGTGATCCTCGTTTTGATCTGGACCGCTTCGGTTTGAGTCCGGCCCGAAAACATAAAGCCGTCCCCGATCCTGGCGGCACGGTCGTATGCGGCCTCGCTGAAACCGCCCAGCCAGATCGGGATGCTGCGTTTCGGGCGCGGCAATATCCCGGCTCTGTCGATCCGGTGGTCCTGATCCTCATAATCGACCACAGGCTGTTCCCACAGCTTACGGATCAGGGCGATCTGCTGTTCCTGCCGCTTGCCGCGGCGGCGAAAATGTCGGGACATTTCGAGACCGTCGTATTCCACCCAGTTCCAGCCGACCCCGACGCCCAGGCGAAGCCGGCCGTCTGAGAACAAGTCAACATCCGCGGCCTGTTTGGCGAACAGCGCGGTCTGTCGCTGCGGGAGGATAATCACGCCCGTTGCCAACCCCAGGTTCTTGGTAACGCCCGCGAGGTAAGCGTATGTGACCAGCGGCTCGTGAAAGGGATCGGTTTCCTTGTAAGGGCCGGTCAGTTTCGGTTCTCTGCCGGCATGAACAGCGCCGAGGACATGATCGTAGATCACAATATGGTCGTAACCCAGGTCTTCCGCCGCCTGGGCAAACGCCTTGACCGCCCCTGTATCACCGCCGAGTTCGATCTGCGGATAAACCACACCAGCTTTCATCGTCCACTTCCCCTTTACGATGTGAAGTCTCGCACCGAATACAGACCATCCGCGCCCGGTCCGGAAGCACCATCCACTTCACCATTCCGTGACCGTGCACCCCGATCTACCCACGCATGACGGGGCCGAAGCGCTGTCTCATACGACAAGGTTCAGCTCCGCGCGCGAGCGCATCAGCGGTTGGATCCGCATGCCGAACCGCTCCATTCCGGAGATGAAATCGTCGAACGTCAGCATCACCCCTTGTACGCCCGGTACTGACGCCAACTCGTCCAACATGCGGGCGACGGAGGCATGGGAGCCGATCAACACGCTCCCTTGCGTAGGCAAACCCTGAGTACCCAGAGTGCGGCGCTTGTTCGGACCGGCCAGTGGGTCGCTGGTCGGATCATCCGCGAACTGGGAATCACGCCACGCGATCGCTTCGTGATCTGTCCCGGTCTTGTAATGCTCCCACTTTGCCATGGCGGCCGCGTCTGTTTCATCAGCGATGATCATGGTCAGCACGAGAGCGCCGCACTGCGTCGCGGCGGCCTCGTTGGCGGTCACCAGGCGCCCGACACTTTCGGCGACAAGCGTCGGTTCATTGATGCCGCCGCCTGACCGAAAATTGTAGTCCGCGTGCTCCACGGCGAACCGCGTGCCGGCCTCGCTCTGACCCGCGCTGATGACAGGGATCTTCGCGGTTGGCAGCGGCAGACAGCGGCAATCGTCCATCTGGAAGAAATCGCCCCTGTAATCCGAACGCCCGGTGGCCCAAAGTTCTTTCATGACTGTGACGTACTCGGTGCAATATTGATATCGGCGTTTATAATGCCCGGCGCCGGGCCAGATCCCCATTTGCTCATATTCGCGACGCTGCCATCCCGAGATAATATTGATACCGAAACGCCCATGCGAAATCGAATCGATCGTGACGGCCATGCGCGCCGCGATCGCTGGCGGCATCGTCAACACGGCGCAGGTCGCGAACAGCTGGATGCGGCTGGTGATGGCGGCAAGGCCGGCCATGAGTGTGAAGGACTCGAGGTTGTAATCCCAGAATTGCGAAGGGCCGCCAAACCCATGCAATTTGATCATCGACAGGGCGAAATCGAACCCAAACCGTTCCGCCATTTCGACGATCGCGCGATTGAGGTCAAAGCTCGGCTTGTATTGCGGCGAGGTCGTGGAGACCAGCCAGCCATTGTTCCCGATGGGAAGGAAAACGCCGACCTGCATTTCTATCTCCTGGACCCGACTGACGCCACTGCGAACCGCCGACCACCCCTCGAGGCGACGACCATCTTCTTCTCCCGCGAGACTTTCTCCCGGATATGTCGCGTCAGCGCAGTTTGCGAAGCTTGCGGATCACCCGTAGATCGGGCGGCATCGGCTGATCCGGGAAGTATTGCCGCCATTGGGTATGGGAGACCTCCGCGACGTAGATATCGCCGTGAGAATCGACAGTCAGGCCATGCGGGCCCATGTAATCGCCCGGCGCGATACCCGGAAGCAGACCGCCAATACGGGCCAGAAGATTGCCCTTGTTGTCGATGATCGAGAGTCGCGGTCCAAGGTTCGGGTAGTCACGATTGGTGCGGGTCGCCGGCCCCAGTTCGCCCACGTAACAGATTGGACAGGAGCAATAAGGCTGGAACAGCGCGCAGGGCCGATGCAGGTTGTTGAACTGCGCTTCGTACTTGCCGTTGCCGTCGAACACCTGGATGCGATGGTTCTCCCGGTCGGCGACATAGACCCAGCCATCCGGGTCGCAGGTGACGTTGTGCACCAGGTTGAACTGGCCGGGCTTCGTGCCGCATTCCCCCCAGGACATCAGAGGCCGGCCATCCGGCGCGTATTTGTGCACGCGCGCATTGCCATAGCCGTCTGAAACGTAAATGTCTCCGCTGGGTGACAAGGCGGTATGCGTGCAGCGATGGAACGCCTCGCCGCTCATGAACTTCGCCGGCTTGCCCGGAGTGCCGAGGGTCAGCAGGACCTTGCCGTCCAGCGTGCACTGTCGAACCGTATGGTCCCCGTCGTCGGTCAGGAACACGGTTCCGTCGGGCGCCATGTGCACGCCGTGCGCGCGAGGAAACAGACCCTCACCCCAGGCACGCAGGAAATTACCCTCGCGGTCGAAAATCATCATCGGATGGTCGCCGCGGTTGAAGACGTAAACGTTGTCCTGTTTGTCAACGCCGACCGCCCCGACCTCACCCATGATCATGCCGGGGGGAACACGCGCCCAGTTATCGAGCTGTTCATAACGGTAGTCACCTTCACCGACTGTCATGGACATTCTGTCCCCCTGGTGGCTGTTCCGGCGTCCGCGTGCATCGCGCGGCCACTTCGCGCGGTAGTCTGCGCCGCGTGAGGTGAGGGTCAAGGGACCTGGATTGGGACGCGCGCGGCCGGCGGTTTGAATCATCGTGAACCGCCTTGCCGGGAGCGGTCCCGGGCGCCAACGTCTTGCGCGAACAACGCCGGCCACCCCGGCCGCGACCATGACATCGGGATACAGGCGCCGCATGACCACGCTCAAATCAAAACTCCTGAGCCAGGGCCACGCTTTCGGCCCCATGCTGATGGAGTTCTTCTCCCCCGGCATGCCCGCGATCATCGCCGCGACCGGCGCCGACTTCGCTCTGTTCGACATGGAACATACCGGCGCCAGCCTTGAAACGATGAAGGCAATGGTGGCCGGCTGCCGCGGGTTGGGCCTCGCGCCGCTCGTGCGCGCTCCGCGCGGCGAGTACCACTTCATCGCCCGTGCGCTGGACATCGGTGCGCATGGCATCATGGTCCCCATGGTTGGCTCCGCGCTCGAGGGCGTCGCGATCGCCTCCGCGGCGCACTATCCGGCGGCCGACCGCCGTGGCGCGGGCTTCGGCATCGCGCACGACGACTACCGTATCGCGCCTCCGCCCGTGACCATGGCGAGAGCCGCCGCCCGCACTCTGACCGTCGCCCAGATCGAAACCGTTGAGCGGCTCGACGACGTTGAGGCCATCGCCGCCACGCCTGGCATCGACGTCGTCTGGCTGGGCCATTTCGACCTCAGCAACTTCATGGGAATTCCCGGCCAGTTCCACCATCCGGATTTCATCACCGCCGCCCGCCGCATCGCTGATGCCGCCCGCGCGTCGGGCAAAATCGCCGGAATCCTGGCCACGG
>CALFNB010000472.1 GCA_937902425.1 uncultured Acetobacteraceae bacterium
GACTGCGCGGTGGTCAGCCTCTTGTCCGCGGTCATGATGCGTGACCACGGCAGGGGGGACATCTCAGCGGAGTATGACACGGCGCAAAGGGCCACAGCCTCTCGCCGTCTCCACCAATCGCGTGGTGCCCCCTCGTGGGTCGTGTCGTCATCGTATTTGGTGGGCCACCGGCACGAGTTCTGGGTGCGGCTGAATCACTTCGAAGAAACGGAGAACGGGCATGGGTGATACATTCACCTGGCGGGTAGCGGCGTCAGGCCCATGGAGTGCCGCGGCCAATTGGACCGGCACAACAACCAGCGCCAATCCGGCTCTGGTGCCACCGGGCGTGGCGGACAGCGCGACGATCACGGGTCCGGCCAATCAGGCGACGTACTTCGCCGTGTCCGGCCCAGGAAACGTGTCGGCCCGAAGATCACGGCCGCGCGGCGGCGTTTGGCGGCACGCGGACGCTCGCTTGTCGCATCGCCTGCATGTCAACCTTCGCGGCTGCCTTGCGCGGCACCCGCATCAGCAGCAGCAGCAGCAGCGCGGGCAGCGTGGTCATGATCAGCAGCACGTAATCGTCGACATAAGCCACGATCTGCGCCTGCTGATTGACCATGCGATCCAGCAATGCCGCGCCGCCGCGCGTTCCCGGGTCGAGCCAATGATGCGTCTGTCCCCCCACCGGACCAATCATCTGCAACGCCCGATTGAACGGCGTGACATAGCCACCGATCATCTCGTGCAGCGCCTGGGAGTTGTGCGCCAACAATGACGAGGTGACCGAAACGCCGATCGCCGCGCCGATGTTGCGCAGCAGGCTGAACAGCGAGGCACCCTCGGTGCGCATTTCCGTGGGCAAGGTGGCGAACGCCAGCACCTGTAACGGCGTGAACACCAGCCCCATGCCGCCACCCTGGATCACGATCGCGATGATGATCTCGCGCTCCGAAACGTCGGGCGTCCAGTGGGTCATCAGCCAAAAGGAAAAGCAGATCATCAGCAGGCCGGAACCGACCAGCAACCGGGCGTCGACCTTGGTCGCCAGCCGCCCGCTGAGGGTGATCGTCGCCAGGTTGCCCAGTCCGCGCGGTGCCATGATCAGGCCCGCCGTTTCCACCGGGTAATTGCTCAGCACCTGCAGCCACGGCGTCATCAGCGCGAGGCTGGACACCAGCAAAGTCCCCACGGCGAACATCAGCGCGAGCCCGGAGGAGAAGTTGACGTCGCGGAACACCTCGGGCCGGATCAGCGGTTGGCGCGACCACACCATATGCACCAGGAACAGATAGATGCCGAGACCGCCGAGCACCGCCTCGGTCAGGATTTCGCTGGAGCTGAACCAGTCCTGATCCTGGCCGCGGTCGAGCATCAACTGCATCGCGCCGATGCCCATCGTCAGCACGGCGAAGCCAACCCAGTCGAAACGCAATCTGGACGAACCTCGACCACTCGGCAGGAAGATCATCAATCCGGTGGCGGCGGCCAGGCCAAACGGCAGGTTGATGTAGAATACCCAGCGCCAGTTGTAGGTTTCGGTCAGGTAGCCGCCGAGGGTGGGGCCGAGTATCGGGCCGAGCATGACGCCCATGCCCCAGATCGCCATGGCGAAGCCGCGCCGCTCGTACGGGTAAATGTCGAGCAGCGTGGCCTGCGACAGCGGTACCAGCGCGGCGCTGAACATGCCTTGCAGCAGGCGGAACAGCACGATCTGGCTGATTGACTGCGCCGCGCCGCACAGCATCGAACTGACCGTGAACCCGACGATGGCGACGAGGAACAGCCGTTTGCGGCCGAAGCGCGCGGCCAACCAGCCGACCGGCGCGGTCATGATCGCCGTCGCGGTGATGTAGGAGGTCAGAACCCAGGTGATCTCATCATAGCTGGCCGAGAAACTGCCCTGCATATACGGCAGCGCCACATTGGCGATGGTCTGGTCGAGCGACTGCAACACCGTGGCGCCGATGGCGCACGCGGTGATCATGGCCCGATGATGGACTGTCTCCTCCGGCATGGTGGCGATTGAGTCGGCCGCTGTTTGTGGCCGGAGGATGTGGTCAGGCCGCCCGCTGCGTCAAACCATAACGGCGCACATCGCTCATGCGTGAGGCGGCGTTGCCGGGACTCCCGCGAATCCCGCCATTGCCCGCGTCCCGAGATCGCGGAATTTGTCCGAGATCGCCGCCAGCCGCGCGTCCCACTCCTGGTTGATCGGCTGGTTCTCGATCAGCGCGTGGAACCGCACCATCATCATGATCAGGAACAGCGGCTTCAGGAATGCCGCGCGCAACGGACCGGCGAGGATGGCGGCCACCAAAATCGTAACGATCCCGGCGGATTCGTGCACCGCGCGCGGCAGCATCCAGGTGATCGCCGCGGCGGGGGCCAACAGCAGCAGCCACAGCACCACGGTCAACATGCGCTCAAGAATGACGATCCACACGGCGGTCTTCAAGATCGGCACGGCGTTCTGCGCGTAATACACCATACCCTCGCGCGCGCCGCGCCACGGTTCCTCATCGGCGCGGGCCAGGTTGTAGGAGAGGATGACTTTATCCAGATAGCGCGTCGCCGCGCGCAGGATGATGTTCGCCAGACTCGCGATGCCCTCAAGTCCCGGGATGGGCAACACCTCGCCGATCCAGTCGAGGGTGCGATGGAAGGCGGCGAGAATGCCGCGCACCATCAGGTTCAGCCCGTACAGCGCGTTGACCTCACCGAAGCGCTCGGTCACCACGCGCCTGCCGTAGGCGAGCATCGACTCGGAACCGTTGCCGACCTGACCGCGGGTGATCAGCTCGGTCAGCACCGCGACGTGGCCACAGGCGAGCAAATGCAGCACGTAACGCAGGATGGTGCCCCAGATGAAGCCGGCACCAACGAGGCACAGCATCAGCCAGACGAAGCCGAACGCGCCGGCGATGTGCGTGCCAAGCCACGCCGCGCCGCCGAAGGCGACGACGATCCAGATGATGCAGGCGACCGCGCAACCGAGCAGGATGCCAAAGCGTGCCAGCGCATACGGCAGGCTTTGCATCAGCAACGAAATCGCGGTGGCCAGGCCATGGTCGCGTACGGCCAAGGGGTAGCCATGACGGACCGTCGGCGCGGGTGGCGTGCTGGCTCCCCACCCCGTGGCACCGGGCGGGATCCTGATGGTGTTATCGTCGGACATTGGCTTCTCCCGCATTCCACCTGATCGGCCCACCGCGAAGCTTGTTTACCGCGGCGGCGGCGCGCTGAAAAGACAATGTTGCAACGGCTGCGAATTGTCGCGAAGTATGGGACAATTCCCGGCCGCGACGCAAATGCGCGCCGGCCTCGGCTTGAGGCTGCTGGCCGGCTCGCGCACACTCGCGCCCGCATGTCCCCTCAGCCCCGCCCGGACGGCACCACCCGCCTGATGCTGTTCTTCGCGATCGTCTACGCGGTCGAGGGCATCGGCCAGGCCAAATCCGGTGTTGTCTGGCAACCGCTGACACACTTTCTGAAAGAAACGCGAGGCTGGAGCCCGGTTGAAATCAGTGCCTCCCTGGCGGTGCTGGACGTGCCGTGGGTGATCAAGCCGCTGTACGGCCTGGTCTCGGACTTTCTGCCTCTGGCGGGCTACCGGCGGCGCTCGTATCTGCTGCTCGCCGCCGCCGCGGCATCGGCAGCGTTCGCCTGGGTTGGAATGCTCACCGCGCCGGCCGGGATCATTCCGGCTCTCGTGGTCACCTCTGTCGCGATGGCCATGGCGAGCACGGTGTGCGGCGGATTGCTGGTGGAGAACGGCCAGCGGCTCAACGCCAGCGACGCGTTCGTCAATCAGCAATGGCTGTGGTTCAACATCGCCACCGTCGCGACCTCGCTTCTGGGCGGCTGGTTGATCGAGGTGCTGTCCGACCAGAACGCATTGCGAGCGGCGGCGTGGGTGGCGGCGGCGGCACCACTGGCGGTGATCGTGTCGTTGCGGTTGGTGCGTGAGGACCGCGCCACGATCGACCGCGCGGGGTTCATATTGGGTGTTTCCGGACTGCTGGCGGCGTTCCGGTCGCGCGACCTGTGGCTGATCGGAGCGTTTCTTTTCTGTTATTATTTCAGCCCAGGATTCGGGACGCCACTGTATTTCGAGCTGACTGACACGCTGAAGTTCTCGCAGGGGTTCATCGGTTTGCTGTCCGCCGTGACCGCTTTGGGCTGGATCGCCGGTGGGCTGCTGTATCGCCATGTGCTATGGCGGCTGCGGCGGCGGAGCCTGCTGTACCTGTCGCTGGCGTTCGGCGTGGCCAGCACCCTGGCGTATCTCGGCCTGGTCGACCCGATCAGCGCGGTGGCGATTTATTTCTTCGGCGGGATGGCGGCGATGGTGGCGAATGTCGCGACATTGAGCCTAGCCGCCGCGATCTGCCCGCCACGCGCCGAGGGGTTTACGTTCGCGGCGCTGATGTCGGTGATCAACCTCGCGACGCCGCTGTCGGACACCATCGGCGCGGTGCTGTATGAGCATGTGTTCGCCAGCCGGTTGGCGCCTCTGATCGTGATGTCGGCGGCGTTCACCGCGGTGGTGCTGGTGCTGGTGCCGTTCGTGGATGGTGCCAGAAATCCACGGTGATGATGAGCAACCACGAGGAGCACAACACCTGGTCACAGCTGGATTCTCCGTGGTAGTGCTTTAATGCCGCTTCACGCCCGTCATACGTCCGCATCAGCCGGAAGCAGGCGATACTTCAGCGAGCCAGGCCGTAACCCGCTCGATCACCGCATTCTCCCGCCCGTTGTAGAAATGATCGCAACCCGGAATGATCTGAACTTCGCACGGCCCGCCGGCGCGCGCCTGGAACGCCTCGGCGGGATAGTTTTCCGCGCTCTCCTGGTCGCCAGGGAGACAAAGCACCGGGCACCGTATCTGAGGCGCGAGGTCCAGAATGTCCGGCATCGCGGTCATTCTGTCAAGGAAACTTTCCGCTGAGATAACATACCACCAGCCGGGCATCAGCAGCAGTTCCCGGCCCCGTCCCTCCGTCAGCATCGCCCGCGCCTGGGCCGTGATCTCCACAAGCCGATCGCCCGCCATCATCCCTGCCCGGCTCGTCCGGACGACGCCATCCATGCCGCCGCCATGCGCCGACAACAGGATCGTCGCCGGCGTGTCCAGGTGCGCCACGACATGCGGCACGGCCAACATGCCGCCGTTGCCGTGGCCAATGATCACCGGCGGCGGCAACCCGCGCTCCGCCATCCAGCGCGCCCCGTTACTGTTGTCCTCAATTCCCTCGTGCGTGAGTTGAAACGCCGCTTCCTCAGCGGCGCGGCGGTTCCGGATGCTCAGGATGTCGTGGCCCCGCCGATTGAACGTCAGACACGCGTATCCCAGAGAGGTGAGGCCGGCGGCAGGAACCTGGGCGCGCCGACATAGAAATTCATCGTGTTGCCATGGAACTACAGCACGGCGCCGGTGACCGGACCATCCGGCCAGTGCAGCGCGCCGTCGAGCGGAATCGTTTCGGTCGGGATCGAGATCAATTCGGTACGCACGCTGTCCTCCTCTCTCGGTCACTTCCCAATGCAGAACTGCCGAAAAATCGAATCCAGGATGTCCTCGACACCCACCTGACCGGTGATCGTGCCAATCGCCCGCAGCGCGAGCCGCATCGCCTCCCCGCGCAATTCCGGTTCGATCGCATCCTCGGCATCCGCGAGCCAACGCGCGGCGGCACTCAGCGCCGTTCGATGCCGAGCACGGGTCAATGGCGGCGGCCCGCCCGATTGGGTCAACGCGATCGCCTCCGCCGCCAGCCGAGCCAGAAGCTCGGGCAGGCCGGCGCCCGTCAGAGCGCTCACCGGCAGGACATCCGGTCTTTGTTCCGGATACAAATCGGATTTGTTGGCGACGACCAAACCGCCGGCATCGAATGGCGAACCCGCTTCGATCACCGTTAGTACCAGATCGGCTGACGCCGCTCGCGACCGGGCGCGCCGCACGCCTTCCGCCTCGATTGGATCGGTCGTGTCACGAAGTCCCGCGGTGTCGACCAGGGTGATGGGAACGCCACCCAATACGATGCGCGTTTCGATCGCGTCACGGGTAGTGCCTGGCGTGGCGGACACGATCGCGACATCGCGTTGCGCGAGCGCATTGATCAACGATGATTTTCCCACGTTGGGCGCGCCGGTGATGGCGAAGCACAGACCTTCCCGAATTTTCTCGCCGCGGTGGCGATCGTCGAGATGGGCTCCAATTTCGCCACGCAATGAATGGACCGAGGCCAACAGGTCCGCCTCAACCTCGGGCGGCAGGTCTTCGTCGGGAAAGTCGATCAGTGCTTCCTGCCGCGCCAATGCACCGCGCAGCCGGTCCGACCAGTCGCGGTAAAGGTCGCCCAGAGCGCCTTCCAGTTGCCGCAACGCCTGACGCCGTTGCGCATCGGTTTCCGCGGCGACGAGATCGTGCACCGCCTCGGCCGACACGAGGTCCAGCTTGCCGTTCAGAAACGCGCGGCGGGTGAATTCGCCCGGTTCGGCGGGACGCAAGCCAAGGCCCGCGAGTCGATCGGCGACGGCGTCGATCACGGCGCGGCCCGCATGCACATGCAATTCCGCGGAATCCTCGCCCGTGTAGGACTTCGGACCAGGCAGCCAAAGCACCATCGCGCGGTCGAGCAACTCGCCCTCGGCATCACGCAACGCACGGACCACCGCGCGCCGCGGGAATGGGAGAGTTCCGCACATGGCCGTCAGCACCGCGGCACTGTCCGGCCCACTGATCCGGACGATCGCGATGGCGGCACGGCCGGCGCCCGAGGCGAGCGCGAAGACCGTGTCGTCGTTCACCCGGGCAGCCGCACCGTCGGCAACGGATCGGCCACCGTCAGCTTCGCGCCGGTCGCCGCGCGGACTTCATCCACCGTCAGGCCTGGCGCGATCTCGCGCAACAGGAAACCATCGCCGGTCGGCTCAAACAAACCGTAGTTGGTGGCGACAAGTTTCACCACGCCGCGCGCCGTCACCGGCAGGTCGCATTCCGGCACCAGACGGGAACTGCCGTCGCGCGTCGTGTGCTCCAGGATGATGAACACGCGCTTCGCGCAGGCGGCGAGGTCCATCGCGCCGCCGATGCCGCCGCCCTTCTGGCCCTTCAATTTCCAGTTGGCGAAATCGCCGCGGCACGACACCTGATACGCGCCCATCACGGTGACATCGATGTGCCCACCGCGGATAATGCCAAAACTATCAGCATGGTGCACGACCGCCGCGCCAGGTTTCAGCGTCACGTTCTGACCCCCGGCGTTGACGAGGTTCAGGTCCTCGTGCCCCTCCGCCGCGACCGAACCGTAACCGATGATACCATTTTCCGAGTGGTAGACGATATCGGTGTCGCCGATGTCGGTGTTCGAGCACATCGTCGGAATGCCGACGCCCAGATTGACCACCCAGCCGTCCTGGAACTGCCGCGCGATCAGATCGGCCATCTGCTGGCGGTTGATGCCCTTGGTTCCGCTCATCGGCGTCGCTCCTGCCGTTTGGTGGGCCAGAGTCCCTCGGGAGCCGGCGGCACCTGTACCAACCTTCGCACGAACAGGCCGGAGCAATGTACCGCGTCGGCATCGATCTCACCGGCCGGAACGATCGGTTCATCGACCTCGACGATCGTACAACGAGCGGCGGTCGCCATCACCGGATTGAAGTTGCGTTGCGCGCGGTGGAATTGCAGGTTGCCGAACGTGTCGGCCCGCCGCGCGCGGATGAACGCATAATCGAGCGGCAGAGCGTATTCCAGCAGATACTCGCGGCCGTTGATCACCCGGGTTTCGCGGCCTTCCGCCAGTTCGGTCCCAACCGCGGTGGGCGTGTAGAACGCCGGGATACCGGCACCCGCGGCGCGCATGCGCTCGGCCAGCGTACCCTGTGGAACGAGTTCCGCGTCGCACTCGCCGGACTCGTAATATTTTGTGAACGGCAGCGTATCGGTAGGGCGCGTGGCGGCGGTGAAGGCACAGATTACCTTGGCGACCTGGCCGTTTTCCACCAGCATTCCCATGTCGGGCATGCGCGGCTGTTGCGCCCCGCCGGTGGTGTTGCCCACCAGGGTCAGGCGTTTCACGCCCAGTTCCAGCAACGCCTTGATCAGGTTGAACGGCGTTCCGGGCATGGCGAAACCGCCAAAGGCGATGGTGCTGCCGTCGGGAATGTCGGCCACCGCCTCCCGGAAGCTGCCGACCACTTTGGATTTCGCGGCCATCGTCTCCTCGCTTCGTATTCACGGGCGATCAATGGGCACGGGGGCGTGGGAGTCAAGCGGAGCAGGCGCCGGGGCTTTGCCGCTGGACCCCACCAGGTGGCGCTGCCTCCTGGCGGGTTTCATGCACCGCCCGGACGCTTCACGACGCCTCACGCAGTGGCATCAGATGCGACAGGAACAACTCAGCGCAGGTGCGCCAGGAGTATCGTTCCGCATGGGCGCGGCACGCCTGCCGGTCGGCGTGCAGCGCGTCCAGCGCGGCCTGGCGGAGGTCGGCATTGACCGCGCCGACACAGCCCACCGCGCCCGTCAGGACGTCCTTGGGACCCGTCACCGGAAACGCCGCGACCGGCGTACCGCAAGCCAGCGACTCCAGGATCACGAGGCCGAAGGTGTCGGTCCGGCTGGGAAAGACGAACACGTCGGCGCCGGCATAGGCCCGCGCCAGTGCTTCCCCGTAACGAGGGCCAGTAAAGGTGACCGAAGGATAATCCCGGCGCAGCGACGCGAGTTGCGGGCCGCCGCCAACGACGATTTTCGAACCCGGCAGATCGAGATCGAGGAAAGCGCCAATGTTCTTCTCGACCGCGACGCGTCCGACGTAAATAAAGACAGGCCTTGGCAGGTTCCACGCTTCCCGCGGCTCCGGCCGGAACAAATCCAGATCGACACCGCGCGACCACGGCCGGACCTGACTGAATCCGCGGGCGGTGAGTTCGTCCTGCAGCGACCGCGTGGCGACCATCGTGCCGGCGCCGGCGTCGTGAAACCGCCGCATCCAGGCATAGACCGGACGCACCGGAATGCGGGTTCGCGCGCGCAGATATTCGGCGAAGCGGGTATGAAACGCGGTGGTGAAACGAAATCCGGTACGCAGCGCCCAACGGCGCGCGGCGAGACCCAGCGGACCCTCGGTGGCGATGTGCAGCGCGTCCGGCTGAAACCGCTCGATCATTCGGACCAGTTTGCGCTTTGGGAAAATCGACAGCGCGATGTCGGGGTAGGTCGGGCACGGCACGGTACGAAATCGATCCGGACCGATGACATCCACGACATGGCCCATGGCCTGAAGTTCGCCGACAACCGTGGACAAGGTACGAACCACGCCATTGACCTGCGGATGCCACGCATCCGAGATGATCAGGATGCGGTGCGAGAGGGCATCGGGCAGCACCTCGATCGGACCTGGAAAGGGGATCAGGTCAGGCAGCTTGCGCGACCCGTGGCTGCCGCGGCGCGAAGAACGACAAGCGGTTCAGGGCAGCCCAGTCGATGAGTTCCATGCGGCCGTCGTGGTGTTCGACGAGGGCGGTACAGCTTTCGACCCAGTCGCCGTCGTTCATGTACATGACGCCGTCGACCTCGCGCATTTCGGCATGGTGGATATGGCCGCAGACGACGCCGTCAAAACCGCGCCGGCGAGCTTCATCAGCCAGTGCGTATTCGAAACGGTCGATCGCTTTCACCGCTTCCTTCACCTGGAGCTTCAACCACGCGGACAACGACCAGTATGGTAATCCAAGGCGGCGGCGCGCGGCGTTGAACCAGCGATTGATCACCAACGCGGAGGTGTACGCCCAGTCGCCAAGGAGGGCGAGGAATTTGGCGTAGCGAACGACGCTGTCGAACTCGTCGCCATGGATGATCAGAAAACGCTTGCCGTCGGCGGTGATATGCTCGGCCTCCTGACACAAACGAATGCCGCTGATGTCGACGCCCACCGGCAGCCAGGAGCGAAACATTTCGTCGTGGTTACCGGGGATATATGTCACTTTGGTGCCGCCGCGGGCGTGACGCAAAATTTGCCGCAGGACATCGTCGTGGTTTTCATCCCAGTACCACGATTTGCGCAACCGCCAGCCGTCGATGATGTCACCGACCAGAAACAAATGCTGCGCACTGCTACGACGGAGAAAATCGGCGAGGAAATCGCCGCGGCATCCCCGTGTCCCTAAATGGGTGTCGGAGATAAAGATGCTCCGGTACTCGGTGCGGGCACCGAATCCGGAAGTGGAGAGAAGGGGCGCGTTCATTAATGCGGAGCACATACCGTCAGACTCGCGCCGCTTCAGTGAAGTTTCGATGACCAGACGTAAAATCCACACGCTCTCGCGAAGTCATGGTTTTGTAATCAAACCGTCACTAAAGCGTCGCGCATTGGTGACATCCCTACAACCTTATGTTGCAGCCGGCGAATGGATTCGCGCCGGTATCCCGAAAGGCCACGCTCGGATGGTCATTGTCTTTAACCCGGTCGCCGGAAGGCGGCGAGCGCATTTACTCTGGCGCGTGCTGGATGTGCTGGTGGCGAACGGCGTGCGCCTGGAACTCACCGAAACCTGCCGTACGGGTCACGCCGAAGTGCTGGCGCTGAAGGCGGTGAAGCGCGGTGAGCCGATGGTTGTCGCCGCCGGCGGCGACGGCACGATCGCCGAGGTCGCCAATGGTCTGATGGGCACTGACGCGCGTCTCGGGGTCATTCCGTTGGGTACCGCCAATGTGCTGGCGCACGAACTGGGATTGCCGTTTTCACCCAAGGCCGTGGCCGCGGCATTGGCGTTCGGGCGAACGACGACGCTTTGGCCCGGTGTCGCCTCATCAACCCAGGGCAACCGCTTATTCGTCCAGATGCTGGGCGTGGGGTTCGACGCGCATGTCGTGCGGCGCGTGTCGTTTCCAATGAAGAAACTGCTCGGCAAAGGCGCTTACGTGCTGCGTTCGGTGGCGGAGTTGACGCGATATTCCTATCCGCCGATTCGTCTGCGCCTCGATGAGGTCGAGACACAGGCGGCGAGCGTGATCGTTTCAAAGGGACGACTGTACGGGGGGCGCTTCCACCTGACAACGGACGCGATGCCGGGGGAGCCAGGGTTCACGGTCGTGTTGTTCGATCGCGGCGGCCCGGCGGCGGCGTTGATGTACGGCGCGGCGTTGCCGTTAAATCTCCTGGGATGGGCGCCGGGTGTGCGGCGGGTGCGGGCGAATCGCGTTGATTTCATCGGCAACGCACCGGTTCCGGCGCAGGCCGACGGCGATCCGGTGGGGTGCGCGGTGACCTCGGTGACCAATGCGAGGGCCCCAATTCAGGTGGTGGTGGGGTAGCGGGTCGCGAATCAAGCCCCCGCCAAGGCCTGATCCAGGTCGGCGATCAGATCCGCCGCCGTCTCCAACCCGATCGACAATCGGATCACATCGGGACCGGCGCCGGCGGCCAGCCGTTGCTCATCGGTCAACTGGCGGTGCGTGGTGGAGGCCGGGTGCAGGATCAAACTCCGCGTGTCGCCGATATTCGCCAGATGTGAGAACAAGTTGACGCTTTCGACCAGTTTGATACCGGCATCGAAGCCGCCCTTGATGCCGAAGGTAAACACCGATCCAGCCCCCTTCGGCATGTATTTCCGTGCCAGCGCCCGATATGGACTCGTTTCGAGGCCCGCGTACGATACCCAGGCGACCTTGTCGTGCCTGGCCAGAAATTCGGCGACCTTTTGCGCGTTCTCGCAATGCCGCTCCATGCGGATGTGCAATGTTTCAGTGCCGGTTATGGTCAAAAACGCGTTCATCGGCGCCATCGTCGGACCATAATCGCGCAACGCCACGGCACGGGCTTTCGTGGTAAAGGCGAAATCCCCGAAGTTCTCGTAAAAGCGTAACCCGTGATAGGCGGGTTCCGGCTCGGTCAGCGACGGAAACTTACCGCTCGCCGCCCAATCGAATTTGCCGGACTCGACCACCATGCCGCCCATCGAATTACCATGACCGCCAAGGAACTTCGTGGTCGAATGCGTCACGAGATCGGCGCCCCACTCGAACGGCCGGCAGAGAAATGGCGTGGCGAGCGTATTGTCCACGATCAACGGAATTCCCACCGAATGCGCGATCTCCGCGATCGCGGCGAGATCCACCACCACGCCTCCAGGGTTCGCCAGGCTTTCCACGAAGATCGCCTTGCATTTCGGCGTCAGCGCGCGGCGGAAGTTCTCCGGATCCGACGGGTCAACGAAATGGCAATGCCAGCCGAGCTTCTTGAAACTCAACCCGAACTGGGTCAGCGAGCCGCCATACAGCGCGCGGGAGGCGAGGAACTCATCCCCCGGTTCCAGCATCGTCGCGAACACCAGGAACTGCGCGGCGTGGCCCGATGCGGCCGCGACGGCGGCTCGGCCACCTTCCAGGCTGGCGATGCGTTCCTCCAGCACCGATACGGTCGGGTTGTTCAGACGCGAGTAAATGTAGCCAAAGTTGTGCAGGTTGAATAACGACGCGGCATGATCGACGTCGTCGAAAACATAAGCGGTGGTCTGGTAGATTGGCGTCGATCGCGCGCCCGTGGTGGGGTCGGGCGAGGCGCCGGCGTGAATCGCGCGGGTTTCGAACCCATAAGTCACGTTCGCGGCGGGTAACGGATGCGGCTTGCTCCGCCGGTGGGTCGGTGGCTCGGGTGCGCGATTGCGGATGATGCCGGAGTTGACGCCGCTCCACGACAGTTCGCCGCCCAGACGGCCAAATTCGATTTTGGGGCAGCGGTTCATGATGACTTCGATGCCGGCCGCCTCGGCTTTTTCGGCGGCCGCGTCGTTGCGGACACCCAACTGCATCCAGACGACCTTGGCACCGATCGCGATGGCGTCATCGACGACCGGCCCGACCTGATCGGAGGCGCGGAAGATGTCGACCATGTCGATCTTCTCTGGGATGTCGCGCAAGGAGGCATGGATTTTTTCGCCCAGTTGCTCCTTGCCGGCGGTGCCGGGGTTGACCGGGATGACGCGGTAGCCTTTGCCTTGCAGGTACTTCATCACGAAGTAACTCGGCCGGTTCCAGTTCGAACTGGCACCGACCATGGCGATGGTGCGCACCGTCGACAGAATGCGGCGCAGCTTCGCGTCGGCGTAGGGAATGGGGTCAAGTGCGGACATCACTCGCTCCTGCAAGCCGGGGGCATCAGCTATCGCCCAGGGACGGAGATGGCAACCGGGAGCCTCCCGCCGTCATCGCGGTGGCAAGGTGGGGGTTCCGGCGTTACCGCGACTGCTGGATCGCCGACAGGATCCAGTGCCCACCGCGAGCCCGCACGAACGTCCACAGTTCAGTCGCCAGCACCCGCTCGGTTGGGCTGCCGTCCACGACCCGGCCCGAGCCGTCGCGTGTCACGTCGATCATCGAGAACCGCATCGCCACCGTCGCATACTCCCTTCCCGCCTCAGCCCATGCCTGGGCCAGATCGCCGGACTCGAGGCGGACGTCGGTGACCGTGTTCGTCACGCCGCGGCTGGCGAAATCGGACAGTTGCTCCGAGAAGTAGCCGACCATCTCGGGCGTCGCCATGCCACGGAGGGCGTTCAGATCCTGCGCGCTCCAGGCGGCCTGGCTGGCTTGCAGCAGTTGCTCGAACTCCTGGAAGTCGCCGGGTGCGATGGTGATCGGCGGCGGGCCGGACGGGCCAGGCGCCGCGCCGCCTCCCACCATGGGACCCGGTTGCGGTGCGCCGCCGCGCGCGAACAGGCCGGGGCCGCCCGCCAGTGCCGGGGAGCGGCTGCGCATGAACATGCGCCACAGGAAGCGGCCGATCACCACGACCAGGAAGATCTGCAGCAGGAAGCCGAGGAAGCCGCCAAAGCCCAGTCCGTGGCCGAAGAAACCGCCCATACCGCCGCCGAACAGCATGCTGCCAATGCCGGCGCCGATCAGGCCGCCCGCCAGGCCGGACATGAACCCGCCGCCGCCGAAAAATCCCGACCGCGCCGGCGCCATGGGAGTGGACGGTGCCGCGAAGCCGGGACGCTGCACCGGCGCGCTTGGCGTCATGCTGCGTTCCATTGGTGCCGCGGTGCCCGGCGCGGTGCGCGTCGAGGGCGGAGCGGAAAACGTATTGCTGCCGCGGCTGCCCATCGAGCCGCCAGAGCCCAGACGCGCATCGGCGATGGCCGGAGCCAGCACCAGGGCCGCCACCGCGAGGCCGGCCAGAAGACGTGAACGAAGTCCAACCATGGGGTTTTTTCGCTTTGTTGTTGAAACGGTCCTAATCTGGTGTCACACGCTGTTACACGCAAGGGGGCGCCAAACCGGTCAGGCCCCTGCCATTGTCAGCCCCTCGACCCGCACTGTCGGCGAGTCGGTACCGCGGCGGAACACGAGGTCGTTCGCCGGGGTCATGGTGGCGAACATCTCCAGCGCGTGGCCCGCCACGGTGATCTCCGCCACAGCCTCAGCCAGTTTGCCATCTCGGATCATGAAGCCGGCCGCGCCTCGGCTGTAATCGCCGGTCACGCCGTTCACGCCGCCGCCCATCATCTCGGTGATGTAGAGTCCCAGTTTGATGTCGGCCATCAGCTCGGCCGGCGTCACGGTCCCGGCGGCGAGCCAAAGATTGGAGGCGGATGGCGACGGCGGCCCGCTGGTGCTTCGCGCCGCGTGGCCGGTCGAGACCATGCCCAACTGCCGCGCCGAGCGGCTGTCGAGCAGCCAGGTGGTCAGCACCCCATCCTCGATCAAGGCGCGGGCTTTGGTCGGTGTGCCCTCACCGTCGAACACGCGGGACCGCGGGCCGCGCACCCGGCGCGGATCGTCTCGCACGAAGATGCCGGAGGCGAAGATTTTCTGGCCCAGTTTCTCCTTCAGGAAACTGGTGCCACGGGCGACGGAGGCGCCGTTGATCGCACCCATCAGGCTTCCGAGCAGTGAGGTCGCGACCCGGGGATCATAAACCACCGGCAGCTTCGCGGTTTTTGGCCGCGTGGGGTTGAGCCGCGCCAGCGCCCGGTTCGCCGCGCTACGGCCAATCGCGGCCGGGTCGTCGAGGTCAGCCAAATACACCTTGGAGTCGTAGTCGTAGTCGCGCTGCATGCCGGTGCCCTCGCCCACCAGCGCGGTGGCGCTGATCGAGTGGCTGGTGCCAACCCGGTGCCCGGCGAACCCCGCCGATGTCACGAGATAAATTTCGCCGCGACTAAAGCCGGCGTCGGCGCCCTCGGAGTTGGTGACGCCAGGGACGGCCAGCGCGGCTTCCTCGGCGGTGGCGGCACGGGCGATCAGGTCCTCGGCGGAGGGCTCGGACGGATCTTCCATGTCAAGGTACTGGGACGATTCCGGCGGCGCGGCGGTGTCGGCGAGGCCGGCGTAGGGATCCTCGGGCACGACCTTGGCCATGGCGACGGCGCGTTCCGCCAGCCCCGCGAAGCCGGCGGGGTCGATGGAGGTGGCGGAAACGATGGCGGCCTGCTTGCCGATGAATACGCGCAGGCCGAGGTCCTGACCTTCCGATCGTTCGACATGCTCGGTCTTGCCGAGGCGACGGGTGACCGACAGGGAGGTGCCGGCGACCAGCAGGGCGTCGGCGGCATCGGCTCCGGCGGCACGGGCGTGCGCGATCAGGTCGGACAGGCGGTCCAGGTGGTTCATCGTGTGGTGGTCTCCTGGCGTTTGGCCGATCAGCGCGACCGGATGTACGCGCGGGACAGGTAAGGGCGCCGCGCCGGAAAGCAATACCACACCGGCGAAGGGGTGCCTCGTCCCGTCATTCCCGTGCGCGTCACGGTGTTCTGGGTTCGTGGCGATTTTGGGTGCGTGTTGGCTTCTGGTGGCCAGGTCCGTAGCCTGGACGCCATGCCGTCGCCGATCCCGGTTGTCCTTGCCTCATACAATCCTGATTGGCCCCACCAGGCGGCCTGCCAGGCGGAGCAATTACACGTACTGTCTCCGGTTCTCGTGTCGGTCCATCACATCGGGTCCACTTCAGTTCCGGGGCTCGCCGCCAAGCCGATCATCGACCTGATGCCTTTGGTGCGGAATTTGGCCGGCCTGGACCGCATGCGCGCGGCGGTCGAGGCACTCGGTTATGCATGGCACGGTGCGTATGGGATTTCTGGGCGGCGGTACTGCACGCTGGCTGACGAGACCGGGGTTCGCGCGGTGCAGTTGCATTGCTTTCGGGTGAACTCGCCACACGCCGTGCGGCACATCGCCTTCCGCGATTATTTACGCGCGCATCCGGACGTGGCACGCGCTTATGAAGCGGAAAAGCGGCGCGCGCGCGATCTGCATCCTGACGACTCACATGCTTACGGTGCCGAAAAGTCCGCGTGGATCAGCCACGCGGAAGCCGTGGCGTTGACCTGGTATGCCGCGCGAAATCCGACGGTAAATGGCTAAGGAAGCCAGATGATGATCGGTTCGCCGGCGGTCCGGTGGAAATCCGGACAGCCCGCGTTCGCCAAACCGGACCGAGCCAATGCCAATACGCTCGATACATGACCGGTCCTGGTCTTCCGACGCCACGATGCGAGGCCGACGAGGCACAACCACACTGGTAGCAATGCATAAAACGCAGGTTCATGAACGCCGGACGCGAACTGAATGGTGTCCACGACATCTGGGCTGCCGGCCTTCGTCCACGTAACGGTTCCGAACAACTGAACCTGTCCATTCTCCCCGATCAAACACTGAGTGGTCGGCGAACACGTCCCAAGGCTCCCGGGATCGCCGTTGGAGACGAAACGACAATTGATCGCGTTGGCCCGATCAGGTCGGGCCATGCCGTATTCGGAGAGCGTCAATGTTAACGTCGATTGGTAAAAGAATGCGAAGATCCGGGCGCGCGGCGCCATCCACCCGGAGAACGGTGGATCGCGGCACACCCGGTGATCCATGAGTTCTCGCGGGATTCGGGTTTCGATTTCCGAGAGCGGCGACGCTCCGCGGAAGCGGTTAGCATCCTTTCCTACCTGGGACGGCGTCTGACGCAACGAGGGTCATGAGGCCCGTTCGGCGTGTCGCACCCGACGAAGCCGCTTCACCCAGCGATGTTCGGAGCGATGGCCTCGTCCGCCATCAGCCAACCATATCGAGCATGGCGAACAGCCGCTCCGCCGCCTCCTTGTCGCCCTCGATCATCAGTGCATCAGCGGTTTGGGGCGCGCGTGGGTGGTCGTACCCGGAATCCACGCCCGCGTCGTGCGCCGATCGCCGCCAGGCGTGGCCGCGGCAACAGCCGGTGCTCCCTCGCGGAGCGACAGCGCGCTGTTGGCTCAGGCGGCGGCCTGAAGGTGGATTCCGGTGTTTTGTACAGCGCCCAGTAGGTCCCACTGAAGTTCGAAATCTTCAGCCTCGCCGACATCGTCGCTGAACAAACTACTGGGCCAGTCCAACATCGGCACTCTGACCAAAGCCCGCGGAGACTTCCGGCGGCGCGTCGCGCTTTTGCTGCCTGCCTGTTTTGGAGCACGGCGCACCGCTCCGGCCGACGCATATGCCGCGTGGTGGAATGAAAGTGCTGGACACATCGCACTGCTCCTTCACGGGCCGCCATCGCGAGCATTGGGCGGCAGGACATCAGGATGTTCGCTTGCTCGAGCGAAGTTGTTCGTGTTGTCAGGCGTCGATGCCGTGTTCTTTACACGCGCCAGCCAACCTATTGAATTCGGTATATCGCGTACGAGGCCTTACGTACTTGTAACAGGTGGAACGCGGCGGGAATGGCCCTCGGCGGCGCCAGAGCCCGCGTGTCGCTCAATTTCCCCAATACAGCGCTGAAACTTTTGCCAGACGGGGTTTTTCCTGGCACCAGTTGGCGTCGCCCTCGACCGCCGGCTTAAGCCGTATGGCCAGGTCCCGGCACGAAATGCCGGAATCGTGCGATTGCGCGGGCCCGTTGAGCATTATCGGAATTGATATTCAGGCCCGCGACGAAATCCGACGGGGCAGACCTCAGATCGAGGTCCGCCACCCGCCGGGGCCATTCCCGCCGGCTGGAGGAGCAGCTCGGCCTGACCCTGTTCATCCGGCGCAACCGTATTCTGGAACTGACGCGGGAGGCGCAGGACTACCTGCCGTCCATCCGCTCGGCGGTCGCGGATTTGCACCGCGCCACGGCGAGGCTGCGCCGAACCGATCACGAAGGACGCCTTACTGTCAGCACCATCGCCTCGTTGGCTACCAAATGGCTGGTGTCACGGGTGGCCGCGTTCCAGGACGCCAATCCGGGCATCGAGGTACGGATCACGACCTCCACGCATCTGGTCGATTTCCAGCGCGAGGAAGTGGACATCGCGGTCCGTTATGGCCACGGCACGTGGTCTGGGCTGCGCGCCCACTGGCTGATGGCCGAGCAGATCTTTCCGGTGTGCAGCCCAGAGCTGTTGCATGATGCCAGACCGCTGTGCGCGCCGGAGGATCTCGCGCATCACACGTTACTGCACACTACTGTTTCGCGGGAGGACTGGCAGCTTTGGCTGACTGCCGCCGGGCTGCCGGCTTCGATAGCGACACGGCGAGGCATGACGTTCGATCAGGGCTTCATGGCGATCCAGGCCGCCATGGAAGGTCTGGGCGTCGCCATGGGACGGTTCCACCTGGTGGAGGCGGACATCGCGGCGGGCCGGCTGGTCGCGCCATTCGACATGGTGCTGCCGCGGGACGCCGGGTACTACGTGATCAGCCCGGAGGCGACGGCCGATGCGCCGAAGATCGCGCGGTTTCGGGACTGGCTGATCGCATCGGCGACTCCAGGGGCACTGGCGGTGGGGGCTGGGTGAGAGCGTGTGGGGACAGAGGAGCGCGCGTCCAGCGGTCCTTGCCCGGCCTGGCAGAAGGTGGCGAAACCCGTGGCGCCCCGATCGCCCTTACGGCAAAAGCACCGTCTTCGCGCGGCTGATGACAAACGCGTCCTCGCGTTCCAGGAAGTCGCCCACGACCTCCACGAACGCCTCCGGCCGCTCCGCCGAGATCGCGTGGCCGGCGTCGTAGACGAACACCAGATGCGCATCCGGAATCAGATCTTTGTAGAGCCGCGCCATCTCCGGCGGGATCAACCCGTCGCGCGTACCGAAGACGGCCAGCACCGGGATCGTCAGACCGCCCAACCGACCCTCCAGGTCCGGGTCGCGATCGGGACCGCGCAGCCGCTTCGTCAACGCCAGCATGCGCGCCGCGAGCGCGGGATCCACCGGCGGCCGCGGCGGCATTCGTTCCGGATGGGCATAGACAAGGCGCGCGACCGCCTCGGGTGAACCGGACGGCGGTTGCAGCCCGGCGGGCCGGATCGCCGCCGGCGCTTCCAGAACCAGGGCGCGGACCAACTCCGGAGACTGAAGCGCAAACAATAACGCGACCTTGCCGCCGAACGACGTGCCCATCAGGTTGAACTGCTTCAGGCCAAGCCCCTGAGCTGCCTTCGCCATCGTCGCCGCCAGCTCCGGCATGTCACAGGTGCGTTGGTTCTCCTCTGTGCCAAAACCTGGCATTTCGAACGCGATCACGCGAAACCTCTGGGCCAGCAGATCGTGCGCGGCATTCAGACGCAAGCCACCCGCGCCATGCAGATGCACGAGAGGCGGCCCGGCCCCGGCTTCCATGTACCGGATCCGAAATCCGTCGGCGCGGACAAAACCTTCCTGAAACGCCACGATCGCGCCTCCCGTTAAATGTCGCGGATACGCGGCAGGACTTTCCGCCCGAACAGGTCCAGCGCTTCCAGCAGCCGGTTCGGGTCGGCCGAGCCGGGGGTGTTAAAGCCCAGGTCAATGATGCCGGCACCGGTCAGCTCTCGGCAGTGCCTGATCTGCGCGATCACCGTGTCCGGCCCGCCCACGAAGTTGATCGGCAGCGCACGGTTCACACTGGGCGGCCGCGATTCGCCGGCGATATTGCGGGTATCCAGTTCCAGCAGCGCGTTGGCCACACCGGTCCCGAGAGCAAATGCCGCCCGCGCCGGGTACGCTTCCATCGCCTGTTGCGCTTCGGCATCGGTTTCCGCCAGCACGATGTTGGCCCGGAAGATGATCTGGTCAGCCGTCGGCTGCCAACCGAATTGCGCGCACTGATCGCGATAATACCCGGTCGCTTTCCCCATCACCTCGAACGGCCCATAGGAGACGCCGAGGCCGATCCGGTTGCGCGCCGCGAACTCCCCGGCTTCGCGGCTGGTGCCCAATGCATAAGTCGGCGGATACGGCTGTTGCAGTGGTCGTGGCCAGACCGACACCGTCCGGTACTTAAAATGCCGCCCTTGCCAACCGAACGGCTGCGGCTCGGTCCACGCCTTGAGGATCAGTTCCATCCCCTCATCGGTGCGTTCCCGCGACTCCTGGGGATTGAGGTCGTAGGTGAGTGCCTCGTTCGTCGTTCCGCGTAGCAGGCCGACGACCAGCCGCCCGTCCGCCATGGTGTCGAGCATCGCCAGTTCCTCGGCGAGCCGCACCGGATTGCTGTGCGAAACGATTGGGCCCAGCAAAGCGATCTTGATCTTGTGCACCCGAGCCGTGAGATACGCGGCCGCCATTGGCGGCGAGGGTGTCAGGATGCGCGGCGAATAGTGATGCTCGGACAGGCTGACCCAATCGAAGCCGAGCTTTTCGACGAACGTGATCCGCTCGACCATGCCGCGGTAAACGTCGGTGCCCGCCCTGGTGTCATAGGCACCCGAGGGCATCGGCCACACTCCAGGCATCGCCTCCGGCGCCAGGTAACGCCCGGTTT
>CALFNB010000473.1 GCA_937902425.1 uncultured Acetobacteraceae bacterium
GACTTTTGAGCCTGCTTTAACCCTGAACCGTCACTGTCCATGGCCTCGGTTTGCCAGTCAGGGTTGTTGGTGGCAGGCTGATCGGAAGGCGGCGTGCCGCGCCTCGCGGCCCGCGCCCAGGGGAGAATCCCAATGGGGAATCCCCAAGGGAGATCCAAGGAGAGCATCCAAATGGCATACGATCTGCTGATCAAGAATGGCCTGGTCGTGGACGGTTCCGGCATGCCGGCGTTCCGCGGCGATGTTGGAGTGCGGAACGGCAAAATCGCCGAAATCGGTAAACTGAGCGGTCCCGCGACGCGGACCGTCGACGCCAGTGGTCTGGCCGTCTCACCTGGCTTCATCGACAACCATGCGCATTACGACGGTCAGGTGACCTGGGATCCGCTGTGCACGTTCTCGCCGCAGCATGGTTCGACGACGGTGATCTTCGGCAATTGCTCGCTCGCGCTGGCGCCGGTGCGGCCGGGCAAGGAACACCGGACGGCGGAATTTCTTTCCTATGTCGAAGCGATCCCGATGGAAGTTCTGAACACCATCGATGTCGACTGGGAAACGATCCCGCAATACATGGACAAGCTCGACAAGACGTTGGGCGTCAATGCCGGAACGCTGATCGGGCACACGCCGGTGCGGCACTACGTGATGGGCGACGAGTGCCAGAAACGCGCCGCCACCGAAGACGAAATCAAGGCCATGCAGGACGTCGTGCGCGACGCCCTGACGGCGGGTGCGCTCGGTTTGTCGCTGTCGCGGCAGAAGGGGCATTTCGATCCGCAGGGCGTGCCAATCCCGGCGCTCTGGGCGGACGATAAGGAGATCTTCGCGCTGGCGGACGTGCTGCGCGAACTCAGTACCGGAACGATCCAGGTCGGCGGCGGCGTCGATCAGGAACTGAAGGACGGCATGATGGCACGCCTGGCCGAGGCGACCGGCCGCACCGTCGTTTACAACAACCTGTCGCAGACCGTGCGTAATCCGGACAAGTGGAAGGCCCACATGGCGCGCGTCGATGAGACGGTGGCGCAGGGGATCAAGGCTTACCCGATGTGCAGCCCGAATCGGGTGACGCAGAACTTCACGATGCACAATTGTCAGGTGTTCCGCGGCCTGCCGACGTGGCATCCGATTTTGCTCGCCACGGACGAGGAAAAGCTGCGCGCCTACTCCGATCCGGTCGTACGGCGGAAGCTGCATGAGGAAGCGGTCGAACGGAAGGGCGATATCTCCGGCGCCAACGGTTTCTCCAAGACCTGGTGGGATTACATGTGGGTCAACCAGCCGGCCCTGAAGAAGAACGAACCGCTGCGGTTCAAGACCATCGGGGAGATCGCCAAACTGCAGGGCAAGCGGGTGATCGACGCGTTCCTGGATCTCGTGGTGGAGGAAAACCTCGATACGATGTTCTTGCAGGCCGAGAACAACATCGACGATGAGGCGATGACGAAGATCCTCACCTATCCCAACGCGATCGTCGGTCTGGGCGATGGCGGCGCGCATGTGCAGTTCCACGGCGGCTATGGCTACACCACGCGGCTGTTGGGCGAATGGGTGCGCGAGCGGAAAGTGCTGTCGCTGGAACAGGCGATCCGCAAGCTGACGTTCGAGTCCGCGTCCACGTTCGGCATCCACGATCGCGGCATGCTGCGGCCGGGTCTGGCGGCGGACATCGTGCTGTTCGATCCGAAGACCGTGAAAGCCGGCGAGGAAAGCGTCGTGCACGATTTCCCCGGCGGCGGTTGGCGCATCAAGGAGGCAGCGGTCGGCATCCACATGACCATCGTCAACGGTCAGGTGCTGCTGGAAGACGGCAAGCATACGGGGGCTCTGCCCGGCCGAGTGATCCGCAATTCGTGGTATCACGAACACCGGAACTGAGCGAATGGCTGGCCTCAACGCGACAACGCGTTGGGGCCTTCGCTTCGGGTCATCGCCCGGAAAACCGGGGCCGGTCCTGGATAGCTCAGTGCTGGCGCGCGCGAGCCTTCCGCGTCATCCGCACGAGTTCGGTCCGCACGCCTCCGGCATTCGTCACGGGCGCTGACCAATGAACCCGCAAAACCCGCTCACCCTGGGCCAGGTCGGTGCCATCGACATCGGCGGTGACCATGCGCCAATCCCCCGCCTGCTCCGCGATGGCGGCGAGCGCGTCGGGCTGGTCGGTGTTGCAGTGGGTGATGATCCCGGCCTCGGCGGTCGTCAGCGCGGCGACAGCGGCCGGATCGGGCGCCAGCTCAGCCTGCCGTAGCCGCACCGCGCGCGCGAACCCGCCCACGAACAACGCCCCCAGCGCCCGCACGCGCCACAGATGAAAATCGCCAAAATCGGCATAGAGCGACGCGTAAGGATGCACCGCCAGATAGCGCGCCTTCAGCGCCGGATCGTCCATCACTTCGGCGATCCCGGTCACGGTCACGCGCGGCGCGGTCTGCGGATTGGCACCCTCGGCCGCGCCGCACACCAGGATCGAGCAGCGCGGCTCGGCGCGCAGATGGCGCGTGTGCTCGGACAGGTTCGACAACAGCAACAACAGCGAAAGATCCGGCGCGCAGGCCGGCGTCACCAGCGAGGCGAACGGCTGACCGCCATCGACCCCCCCGTGAACCAACGTCGCCAGCATACCGGAGCGGGCCGCGCGCAACAGCTTACGGGCCTCGAACGCGGTATCGTCGGATCGTCTGCCATTTTTTGTTCACCTCACGTCCTCGATACGCCACAATTGGGTGTAAGGGTGCCTTATCCGGTGAGCCACCGGAAGCATGCCCGCGAAGGACGCCATCCCCATGAAGCAGACGATTGCCCTGGTCGACGACGACCGCAACATCCTCACCAGCGTGTCGATGACGCTGGAGCAGGAAGGGTTCCAGGTCCGCACCTACACGGACGGTGAAAGCGCGCTCCAGGGACTGACCGCGAAGCCCGCCGATCTCGCGGTGCTGGACGTGAAAATGCCGCGCATGGACGGGATGGAACTGCTGCAACGCCTGCGTCAGCGCAGTACCATGCCGGTGATCTTCCTGACCTCGAAGGACGAGGAGGTCGATGAACTCATGGGGCTGCGCCTCGGCGCCGACGATTACATCACCAAACCGTTCAGCCAGCGGCTGCTGCTCGAGCGGATCCGCGCGTTGCTGCGCCGGAATGAAGCGAGCCGGGCGGAAGGCTCGGGTGCCGCGCCGGGCGGCGTGATGACCCGAGGCGACCTGGTGCTGGATGAAACCAAGCATCAATGCCTGTGGAAAAATCAGGACATTCAGTTGACGGTCACCGAGTTCCTGCTGGTCAAGGCGCTCGCGGCGCGGCCTGGCATGGTGAAAAGCCGCGACCAGTTGATCGACGCCGCGTATGGCGAAAACATCTACGTTGACGACCGCACGATCGACAGTCACGTCAAGCGCGTGCGCAAGAAGTTTCGCACGGTGGACGACAATTTCAATCAGATCGAAACGCTGTACGGCATCGGTTACCGGTACAAGGAACACTGAGTGCCCGATGGCGGCACGATTTCGGAACTGCCGCTGACGAAGCGCGCACCGCTCCGGCGCTTCCGCCAGCGCTGGGTGTCGCCGTTGCTGCGGCGGATTTTGCTGGTCAACGCCTTGCCGCTCGCACTGCTGGTCGTGGCGCTGCTGTATCTGGATCAGTATCAGAACGGCCTGCTGGAGGCCGAGGTCGCGGCGCTGCGCGAGCAGGCGAAGATTTATGCCGGAGCGATCGGCGAGAGCGCGGTGCTGGCGACCGATCCGGACAATCCGCATCTGGTGCCGGAGATCGCGCGGCCGCTGCTGCGCCGGCTGACTGATCCGACACCCGACGCGCGGGCAAAGATTTATGCTCCAGACGGCACGACCGTCGCCGACTCGCAATCGCGCGACGGTGCGGGCGCCGTGACCGGACGGCCGCCACTGCCGCCGATCGACCGCGGCAAGGTCTTGTCTTTCGTCGGTCAGGTCTACGACTTCGTGCTGTCGTTGTTGCCGCACAGCGGGCCGGTCACCACGGTCGATATCACCCCCAGTGCGCGGGGACCGGACTGGCAGCCGGACGTGAAGGAGGAGGTGCGGCTGCAAAGTGCCGGCAACAGCCGGGAAATGCCGCCCTATATTCGCCGCACTGTCGACAACCGGCTGTGGATCACGGTCGCCGAGCCGGTGGAACGCGACAAACGCACCGTTGGCATCGTGCTGCTGACGCGCGAGGCGCGCGAGGTGGAAGAAAGTCTGCAGTCCATTCGCGTGTCGATCATCGCGCTGTTCGGTCTCGCTCTGGCGCTGACGGTGCTGCTGTCGTGGTATTTGTCACTGACCATCGCGCGGCCGATCTTGCGCCTCGCCGACGCGGCCAACGACATGCGCGAAGGCAAGGGACGCACCGGCAGTGTCTCCCGCTCGCTACTGGGCCGCCGGGATGAGGTGGGGGAACTGGCGAACGCGGTTTCCGATTCCGCCAGCGCGCTGTGGGCCCGGATGGACGCGACCGAACGTTTCGCCGCCGACGTGGCGCACGAACTGAAGAACCCGCTGTCGTCGATCCGCAGCGCGATCGAAACGTTGATGCGGATCGAGGACCCGGCGCGGCGCAAACAATTGCTGACCATCATCGGGCAGGACGTGATGCGACTGGACCGGCTGATCAGCGATGTCAGCGATGCCTCCCGCATCGATGCGGAAATGTCCCGCGTCACCGCGCGGCCGGTCGATGTCGTGCCGATCGTGCGCACCCTCAAGGACCTCGACGACGCCACCCGTGATCCGGACAACGATCCTGGGCTTGAGGTCATCGCGCCGCCGGCGGGCATGGAGGTGCTGGCGGTCGAGGATCGGCTCGTGCAGGTGCTGCGCAACCTGATCGGCAACGCCCACTCGTTCAGCCCGCATAAGGGACGCATTCTGGTGCGGGTGAAGGACGCCGGCGCGGTGGCGGAGATCAGCGTCGAGGACCAGGGGCCCGGAATTCCCGAAGCGAACCTGGAACATATCTTCGACCGGTTTTACTCGGAACGGCCGCACGGCGAAAAGTTCGGACAGCATTCCGGCCTCGGGCTGTCGATCAGCCGCCAGATCGTCGAGGCTCTGCATGGCCAGATTTCGGCGGAGAACGTGCGCGATGGCGAGGGGAAAATTCTTGGCGCCCGCTTTATCGTTCGATTGCCCAAGGCGTAATTCTTTCAGCTCACGAACGACGGCAGCACCCGGGTCTCCATCGTTTGCTTCGCCACCGCCGCGTCGCTTTCCGATACGCCCCGCATCGCGCCGGTCATCACGATCTTGTCGAGGCCAAGCGCCGCCAGACCGCGCAGACGCTCGGTCACGTGCGACGGCGGGCCGACAATCGCGAAACGATCGATGAACGGTTCGGTCAGCACGCCGGCCTGACGCGAGTCGCCGCGGGTATGCGCACGCATGTCGTAACTATCGTGCAGATCGCGCAGCACCTCCCGATCGCTGTCGGACACCGGTCCGGCGGCGGTGCCGTGCATGACGTTGAAGCGGGCGAACGTCGTCAGGCCGCCGCGCACGAGGCCGCGCGCGATGCCGATGTCGTCGTGGCACGCGGCGTTGACATAAGCGCCGAACGCGATCCCGTTCGGATCCAGTCCGGCCTTGGTCCGCGTCTCCTTCGCCAGCGCGATGCCCCATTGCAACCGTTCCGCGTCGGCGCCCAATGCGAACATGATCCGGTCGGCGTGCAACGCGGCGATGGCGATGACGCGTGGACCGCTGGCGGCGACCTCCACCGGCACGATGGGACCGCCACCGGCGAGCCAACCGATCTGACTCGCCGGTGGCGCGTCGGCGAGTTCCAGTTCCGACATGGGCGGCGCGATGCTGGTGGGGATGTCGATCTCATCGAACGGCACTGCCTCGCCACGCAGGTAAACACGCAATTGCCGCAGGTAGCGCTCGAACGACGCCAGCCGGGCGGGTGCGCGGCCCAGATGCGCCAGAGCGGAGTCGCCGCGGCCGATGCCCAGATACGCCCGCCCGTTGGAAATCCGTTGCACGCTGGCGATCGAGCAGGCCGTCACCGAAGCGTGCCGTGTCACCGAGTTCGTGACACCCGTGGCGAGGCCAAGCCGTGACGTCGCCGTGGCCGCCATGGCCAGGGCAACGTACGGATCGCCCGACAGGTTTTGCGAATCGACGACCTGGAAGCCGGCCCACCCGGCATCTTCCAGTTGCTTCGCGGTGCGTGCGCTGCCGCGCGGCGACGCCACGCCCGTGGTCCAGAGTTCCATGACGCTCTCCCTACGCGGTTCGCCGTGCGCCGGTGAGCCTGGTCCATGCCGCGCCCACCAGACCTTGCGGCAGGAAGATGATGAACAACACCAGCAGCGTCCCGTAAACCAGGTTGTCCCAGCCCAGGGCGCCGGTGCCGAAGAAAATGCGCAGGCCCTCGGCGAGCAGGATGGTGATGATCGCGCCGACCGTTGGGCCAGGCAGAACATAAATGCCGCCGACCACCGCGGCGAACACCATCTGCAACGAAACGTTGATACCGCTGACCGTATCGGGCGAAATGAACATCTGGTACTGGCAGTACATGCCGCCGGCGAAGGCGGTCATCGCGGCGCTCAGCGCGGTGATTTTCAGTTTCTCCGACGTTACGTTCACTCCGGCGGCACCGGCGGCGTCCTCGTCCTCGGCGATGGCTTCCAGGGCGTAGGCGATCATCGAGTGGTCGACGCGCCAGCGGACGAACAGCCCGACAGCCCAAACGCCGAGGGCGATGAAGTACCAGGTGAGCTTGTCGGTGAACTGGAACGCCAGGATGTGGCCGCCGCCTTGTGCGCGCTCGGGGGTGTAGCCGAGCGAGCCGCCGGTGATGTTCCGGCTGGCGGTCGCGACCTGCTGGACGATCGCGCTGAGGGCCAGCGTGACCAACGCGAAATAATGCCCGGTGATGCGGAAACGCGAGCACGGGTAGGTAACCACGATGGCCAGTGTTACCGCGAGCACCATGGCGATGGGAATGCCAAGAAAGGGAGACAAATGGTAATAGTTCCACAGCAGCGCGGTGCTGTAGGCGCCGACACCGAAGAAGCCGCCGTGGCCCAGGGATACGAGACCGAAACGACCCATCACGGACCAGGACGTGTAGGCGAACGACCAGATCAGCACGACGACCATCAGGTGCATCGGGTATGGCGCGCTGTAGACGAACGGCAGCGCGATCAGCACCGCGCCAACGATCCAGGGGAGCACTCGGTTTGTCACTGCCGGCGGGCCAGCAGGCCGCGCGGCCGAATGAACATCATGACGATGAAGAAAACAAAAGCGAAGACGTAGCCCCACTCAAGGTCCATGTACAGACCGGCGACCGAGATGATCTCGGCGAACACGAAGGCGGCGACGAACCCGCCGATCATGTTGCCGAGGCCGCCCAACACGCAGATCATGAAGGTGATCGGCCCGAAGGTCAGACCGATGAACGGATGCACGTCGTATTGCAGCACCAGCAGGCAGGCGGCGAGGCCGGCCAAACCTCCGCCGATCGCCGACGTAACCAGATAAATCCGCCTGGTATCCACCCCCATCAACGGCATGATCTGCCGGTCCTGCGCGATCGCCCGAATCGCGGTGCCGGTATAGGTGCGCGACAAGAACAAATAAACGGCGACCATTGCCGCCAGGGCGGTGCCGAACGCCAACAGCCGCGCGTAGCTGATATACATGTCGGAGACTTCGATCACCGGCAGCCGGATGCCGAGATTGCGGAAGTCGATGCCGAACATGACGGTCGCGAGTGCCTGCAGGAATGCCAGCACGCCGCCGGTGGCTAGCAACTGGTTGATCGGCGCCGCGTTCAACAGCGGTGCGATCACCAACAGGTGCAGAACAACTCCCATCGCGGCGACCAACACGATGGTGAGCAAGGCGGCGATCAGGAACGGCACGTGGAAGACCGACACCATGTAGAACATGCCATACATGCCCATCATGATCAGCTCAGCGTAACAAATCCAAACGACGTCGATGACGCCGAAAATGAGGTTGAGGCCGAGTGCCAGAAGCGCGAGCACGCCGCCAAGCAGGATGCCGTTGATCGCGGCCTCCAGGAGGTAGATGTCAAACATTCAGGTTCGACCCGCCATCACCGGCTTATACGCCAAGATACGCCTCCTTGATCGTTGAACTCGCCGCCAATTCCGCCGAGGTGCCGGTCGCGCGGATGGTCCCGGCCTCCAGCAGATAGGCGCGATCGACGACGCGCAGCACCTGGCGGACATTTTGTTCCACGATCAGCACGGTCAGGCCGCTGGCGCGAATCCTCTCCACGAGGCCGAACACCTGTTGCACCACCACGGGTGCCAGACCGGCCGACGGTTCGTCCAGCAGCAACAACCGCGGTTCCGACATCAGCGCGCGGCCGATGGCGCACATCTGCTGCTCGCCACCCGACATCGTGCCGGCGAATTGCGCGCGGCGTTCTTGCAATCGCGGGAACAGATCGTAGACGAAATCGAGCCGCTGGCGAAACTTCGCGCGGGCGGCGGGAATGAACGCACCCATGCGCAAATTGTCCTCGACCGTCATGCGCGCGAACAGGCGGCGATTCTCCGGCACATGCGCGATGCCGAGTTCCAGGATCCGGTGCGGCGCGGTCGCCAGCAGGTTGGCGCCTTCCATGGCGATCTGTCCGGCCGTTGGACGGATCAAACCCGAGATGACGCGCATCAACGTCGTCTTGCCGGCGCCGTTGGGACCGATGACACCGATGGCTTCGCCGGCGTTCACCTCCAGCGATACGCCGAACAGCACCTGGAACGTGCCGTAGCCCGCATCGATGTTCCGCAGTGATAACATTAAACGCGAACCGCCGCGGCCTGCACGGCGTCGGCGTCGGTGCCGAGATAGACCTCGATGACGCGAGGATCAGCGGAGACTTCCGCGGGTAGTCCCTCGGCGATCATTTCGCCATGGTCCAGCACCATGACGCGATCGACCACGCGCATCAGCACGCCCATGATGTGTTCGACCCAGATGATGGTAATACCCAGTTCGGCGCGGATGCGGCGGAGCATGTCGGCGGCCTGATCCATTTCGGTTTCGTCCAGACCGCCGAGGCTTTCGTCAGCCAACAACAGTTTCGGTTGCGTGGCGAGCGCCTTGGCCAGTTCCAGTTTCTTCAGTCCGGCGGCGCCAAGTCCGCCAATGCCCGCGTCGCGGTCGGTGGGCAGACCGACCATGGTCAATGCTCGCTCGGCGGCCTCGAACGCCTTCGCGCGGGACGGCTGACCTTGGCCGTAATAACCGGCCAGCGCGACATTCTCGAACAGGCTCAGGCGTTTGAACGGGCGGGGAATCTGGAACGTCCGGCCAATGCCCTGATTGATGATCCGATACGGTGGCAGCCCGCCGATTTCATGCCCCTGAAACCGGATCGAACCGCCGGTCGGCGCCAGCGTACCGGACAGCAGATTGAAGATCGTACTTTTACCGGAACCGTTCGGGCCGATCAGGCCGAGAATCTCGCCTTGCCCGACCTGGAACGATACGTTCGACACAGCGGTGAAGCCGCCGAATCGCTTGATCAGCCCGGAGACTTCCAGCACGGACGAACGATCACTTCGCGGCGTATGGCGAGGAATCCGGCAGTTTCAGCAAAGGCGGCCGCTGTTGCAACGCTTTCGGCCAGACCACGTAGCTCTTGTCGTCGATGTATTGGATGACGACCGGATAGGCACGATTGTTCTGGCCCGACATCACGGACTCCTCGGGTTCGAACTTCACGCCAAAGCCCAGCATGGTGCCACCGTCGGGAACGTCGAGGTCGGTGGCGGCTTTGCGCAAGGCTTCGGCGTCGACCCCGCCGTAGACCTTGATCGCACGCGGCAAGACCTTCGTCATGAACAACCAGGTGTTGGACGCCGCCATGCCGACATGGGCGGATTTCAGCACGGTGTCCGGCCGTGCCTTCATGTACGCATCACCGACCATCTGCACGATCGGCCGCAGCTCCGGCTGGATCGCGTCGGGCTTGACCTCCCAGATCGAGATCGGATCGACGTCCATGAAGTAATTCACATCGGTGCCGGACGCCGCCTTTAATTTGGTGTAATCGGTGTAACCCGCGCCATGGCCGATCAGCGCCTGGAATCGCAACCCTCCCTCGCGTGCCTGGCGCAGAAACAGACTGATGTCGGGGTTGTAGCCGGTGTGCAGAATGACGTCGGGTCGCGCGCGCTTCAGTTTAGTCACGAGGGAGGACAGATCCGGTGACGTGACGGAATAACCTTCGTTCAACACGACCTGCAGGCCACCTTTCGCCGCGCCCTCGACATTGCCGCGGGCCACGTCGGTACCATAGGCGCCATCCTCATGGATGATCGCGACTTTCAGGTCTTTCGGATCTTTGCCGAAGACTTCCTTGGAATAGTACGTCAGCATTTCGGTCGACGCCAAACCCCATTGCGTGCCGTATGGCTGCGGGCGGAAGACGTATTTCAGGTGGCGATTTTCCAGCACCGGAGCGGCGATGCAGGTGGTGATCCACATGAATTTCTTGAATTGCTCAATGCGCGCCGCGGTCGGCACGCACTCGGCCGAGGCGTAGAAGCCGAGCAGCATGTCCACCTTCTCCTGCTCGATCAGGCGGACGGCTTCGTTGATCGCGACATCAGGCTTGCTTTGCGCATCGGCGTAGACCGGATCGATCATGTAACCTTCAACGCCGCCATGCGCGTTGATGTAGTCGATGATGATCTTCGCACCGAGATAATGCAGATCCGACCCACCACCCGCGAACGGACCGGTCAGATCGTAAACGACCCCGATCTTGATTTTTTTCTCCTGCGCGATCGCCGGTGCGGCGAGCGCCACGACCGACGCGACCGCGATCAATGCCATTGCCGCGACCATGCGGGCCAGCCTGCGCCTCACCATGATACGTACCCCCTGTGTTGTACCGAGTTGACCCAGTTGCATGACAGTTATGCGTACTGCCACCAGCGTGGCAAGGCCCTGCTCGCGTGCTAAGCGACCAGCAGGAGGACACGGACATGAAATTCGGCATCGCCATCCCGACGGACTCGGATTCCTGGCGCCTCGTCCGGCGCGCCGAGGAACTCGGATTTCATCATGCCTGGTTCTATGACACGCAGTTGCTGAGCGCGGATTGTTTCGTCGCCATGGCCGCCTGCGCGATGAAGACTTCCCGGATTCGATTGGGCACCGGTGTTTTGATCCCCTCGAACCGCATCGCCGCCGTCACCGCCAACGCCTTCGCCTCGTTGAACAAGCTCGCTCCTGGACGGATCGATTTCGGCATCAGCACCGGTTTCACCGGCCGCCGCACC
>CALFNB010000474.1 GCA_937902425.1 uncultured Acetobacteraceae bacterium
CCGGTGCTGCGGCGCGAGCTCAGACGCGGCCAGGTGGAAGCCTTCTTTGGCAAACAGGACGCGACAGAGGTGGTATTGGAGGCGTGCGGTGGCTCCCATCATTGGGGTCGCTTGTTAAGCCGATTGGGTCACCGCGTTCGCCTGATCCCGCCGCAATACGTCAAGCCCTTCGTCAAACGGGCCAAGAATGACCGCAACGATGCCGAGGCAATCAGCGAGGCGGCGTCACGTCCCTGCATGCGCTCGGTCGTGGTCAAGACCGTCGACCAGCAGGCCGACGGCATAATCCTCAAACATCGTGAGATGCTGGTGAGCCAGCGCACCCAGGCGATCAATGCCCTGCGTGGTCACGCGGCGGAATTCGGCGTGGTGGCTGCCAAAGGGATCATCAAAGTCGCGGCGCTGCTGACGGAGTTGGCCGCTGACAGCGCTATTCCCGCCACGGCGCGGGCGATGTTCGAGCAGATGGGCGCGCATATCGAAGCGCTGGATCAGCGCGTGGTCGCTTTGGACAGCGAACTGGCGGCGCTGCACAAGGCCAACCCGGTCAGTCAGCTGCTGGCCGAGATCCCTGGCGTTGGCCCGCTCGGGGCGATCACCATGGCCTTGACGGTGGAGCCCGGGAACTTCGCGTCCGCGAGGCATTTCGCCGCATGGCTGGGCCTGACGCCGAAGGAACATTCCACCGGTGGCAAGCAGCGCATGGGCAAGATCAGCAAAGCTGGCAATGAAAGGTTGCGGCAATTGCTGTTCGTCGGCGCCATGTCCGTCATCCGCTTCGCCAAACCAGGCAGCAAATCCGCCTCGGCATGGCTGTTGCAATTGCTGGAGCGCAAGCCGCGCAAGCTCGCCGCGGTCGCTCTGGCCAACAAGGGGTAGACCCAACAGTCATGTCACCAGCCGCCATTTGGAACTTGGCCGAAGAAGCCACAGTCATGTCACCAGCCGCCATTTGGAACTTGGCCGAAGAAGCCTAGACTTTTAGTCCCAAAATCAATGCGGGACCGGCGACCTGATCTCGTCGCAGAAAACCCTCGTTTTTTGCGAAGTCTGGGGATCTCATGCCAGACGATATCCGGTGCGGCATTTTTGTGCACGAAGTCGTGCATTTTTCTATTGCCGGTAATCCCCTCCTGCTACGGTTTATAGAACAGGATCGGGGATACCATCGGTGTTGATCGGCTACATGCGCGTGTCGACGGCGGACCAGAACCTCGACCTTCAACGCGATGCACTGCACGCGGCTGGTTGTCAGCGCATCTACGAAGACATTTGCGGCGGCGGCGCCAACGAGCGCCCTGGCCTTGCCCATGCGCTCGATGCGGTGCGTGCCGATGATGCCCTGGTGGTGTGGAAGCTCGATCGGATTGGTCGGTCTCTGAACCACGTCGTCGGTCTTGTCAGTGATCTTCAAAGCCGGGGTGCCGGTTTGAAGGTGCTGACCGGCGGCATCGACACCACGAGTTCGACGGGACGGCTGGTGTTCGGGATTTTCGCGACTCTCGCGGAGTTCGAGCGCGATCTGATCAACGAGCGGACCATGGCCGGGCTCGCCGCGGCGCGCGCACGTGGACGTATCGGCGGCCGGCCGCGTTTGATGACACGCGCCAAGTTGCGAACCGCGATCACGATGATGGCCGATCAAGGCAACGTCGCCGGTGATATCGCCGATCAGCTCGGGATATCGCTCAGCACGCTCTATGCGTACGTCAACGGCAAGGGTGAACCAAAACCGCGCGCGAGCAAGCTGTTGGCCCGATAATCTGTCCTGACGCACAGCGAAGGCAGTTCCTTGTTGAAACAGCATACGACCAGCGAGGAATGGGCGCTGACCGCATCCGATCACGTCCTGATCGCCACCAGGAGCAGAGCAAGGCGTCTTGGGTTCGCCACGCTGTTGCTGTTCTTCCGCGCAAACCGTCGGTTTCCGCGCTCTCCGGCTGAGATCGACACGGCCTTTGTCATTGGCCTGGCCGAGGCTCTTGGAGTGGATATTGAAACGAGCAGCACCATCCTCATGCCTGACCGCACGATGGAGCGACATCGGTCGGAGATCAGGGCGCTGTTCGGTTTTCGCGAGGCGACGGTCGCCGATGCCGAGGCACTGACCGCGTGGGCACGCGATCATGCGGTCCATCAGACCCGCGACATTGATCACCTGATCAAAGTATTGGAGACCCGGTGCGGCACGTTGTCGATCGAGCCGCCGGCGTCAGATCGCATGGAGCGGATCGTTCGCGCGGCGGTGCGGGCTTATGAAGAACGTTTGCATGGTGCGGCGTACGACCGTCTGACACCGGATGTCCGAAAGCGGCTCGATGCCCTGTTGCGGGCGAGCGGGACCGACGAACCGCGGGCCGACGGTCCGGAACTGACGCCGGAGGAGCAGGCGACCATTGGTCTCAACGCGCTGCGTGGCGATCCTGGCCGCGCGAGCGTCAACAGCCTGCGCGATGAACTGGGCAAACTCGCCATCGTCCGCGAGATCGCGCTGCCGGCGGACCTGTTCGCCGGCTGGAGTCCGCAGGAGTTGGAGGCCTGTCGACGGCGCGTGGCAGTCGAATCGCCCTTCGAACTGCGACGTCATCCCGAGGTGACCCGCCTGGCATGGCTGGCCGCGTTCGTACATCTGCGCGGTCGTGGCATCACGGATGGCCTGGTCGATTTGCTGATTGAAACAGTGCACTACATCGGCGCGCACGCGGAACGGCGGGTCGAAGAGGAACTACTTGACGATCTCAAACGGGTCGGCGGCAAACAGAATTTGCTGTTCGCGCTGGCTGGCGCCGCCATCGACAACCCTGAAGACACTGTCAGGAACGTCATCTTCCCTGTTGTCGGTGAACAGACTTTGCAGGACCTGGTCCGCGAATACAAAGCATCCGGGCCAACCTATCAGACCGTTCTGCGCACCACGATCCGCAACTCCTACCGAGGGCACTATCGCCAGGCGATCCTGCGACTGATTGAAGCTCTGGACTTTCGTTCGAACAACGAGACACACCGGCCGGTCATCCGTGCGCTCCAGCTTGTTCGCCGATTTGCCGACACGCGACTGCGTATCTATCCGCCCGAGGAGGACGTACCGTTGGATGGTATCGTCCGTCCGCTGTGGCGCGACGCGGTGATCGACCGCGATCCACAGGGGCGCCAACGCGTCAACCGGGTCACATATGAAATCTGCGTGCTCGAAGCCCTGCGCGAGCAGCTGCGATGCAAGGAAATATGGGTCGTCGGCGCGAACCGGTATCGCAATCCCGACGAGGACCTCCCAACCGACTTCGATACACAACGCGCCTCGTACTACGAGGCCCTGAATCTGACGCCCGACGCCGATCAGTTCGTTGCCGGCCTGAAAGAGGAAATGCGCGCCGCGTTGAACACCTTCGACACGGGGCTGCCTCACAACCCCTTCGTTCGCATCAGCAAGAAAGCCGGGGGCTGGATCACGGTGACACCGTTGAAACCTCGACCGGACCCAAACAATATCGAGGCTTTGAAGGCCGAAATCAACGATGTTTGGCCAATGACCAATCTGCTGGACATCGTCAAGGAAACCGACCTGCGGCTGCATTTCACGGACAGGCTGAAAAGCGCCACGGCCTACGAAACACTTGACCGGGAAATCCTGCGCCCTCGTCTGCTGCTCTGCCTGAACGGTCTGGGCACCAACGCCGGCCTGAAGCGCATGCACGCGGCGCAGCACGGCGCCACCTACAAAGACCTTGTCTACGCGAGGCACCGTTACATCAACGTCGATCAGTTGCGTGAGGCGATCGCCGTCGTCACCAATGCCACACTGCGCGTCCGCGACCCGGCGGTCTGGGGTGAGGGAACCAACGCATGCGCGTCCGATTCCAAGCATTTCGGAGCCTGGGACCAGAACCTCACGACGCAATGGCATGTTCGCTATGGTGGACGTGGCATCATGATTTACTGGCACGTCGAGAAGAAGTCGTTGTGCATCCATTCGCAACTGAAATCGCCCTCGTCCTCCGAGGTCGCATCCATGATCGAGGGAGTGATCCGTCATTGTACCGAGATGGAAATCGACCGCCAGTACGTCGACACCCATGGTCAGAGTGTCGTGGCGTTCGCGTTCGCCAGAATGCTTGGCTTTCAGTTGCTGCCGAGGCTGAAGGCGATTCACAAACAGCGCCTGTACCGGCCAGATATCGGACAGCCGGACGCATACCCCAACCTGCAACTGGTGCTGACACGGCCGATCGACTGGGACCTGATCCGCCGCCAGTACGACGAGATCGTCAAATACACGACGGCCTTGCGGATGGGCACGGCGGAAGCCGAGGTCATTCTGCGCCGCTTTACACGCAACAACGTCCAGCATCCCACCTACAAGGCGCTCGCCGAACTGGGCAAGGTTGTCAAGACAACATTCCTGTGTCGCTACCTGCACGATGAGGCGCTTCGGCGCGAAATCAACGACGGGCTGAACGTGATCGAGCACTGGAACGGCGCCAACGACTTCGTCTTCTTCGCTCGCCGCGGCGAGTTGTCGAGCAACCGCCGCGAGGACCATGAACTCAGCATGCTGTCACTGCATCTCCTGCAGAACTGCATGGTCTACATCAACACATTGATGGTCCAACAGATTTTGGACCGGCCCCATTGGAAAGGCCGGTTGACCATGCGGGATCTGCACGCGCTAACGCCGCTCTTTTGGGGGCACATCAACCCATACGGCCGCTTCGAACTCGACATGCGGACCAGGATCGCCCTCAACTGAGCGCGAAATGGCGGCTGGTGACACGACTGTTGGGTCTACCCCCACCGGCAATGTCACGGCCCGGCGGCTGATCGTGGAGTGATCTGGCGCTGAGATCGTCAGGTCCATCAGCGTAATGACCGATGCCATCAGACCTTCAGTCTGCCGCAACGGCAGCCTGAAGGCCGTGCGAACCATCAGCGTGGTCTGGATGGCGGCATCCGTATAGCGAGCCTGACCGCCTGGTCCAAAGGTCTGCCAGTGGTCCAATACCCCGTCCTCGATCCACAAGGTCAGGCTGCCACGCCGGCGCAGCCCCGCTTCATACTCCGGCCAGTTCTCAACCTTGAACGCCATCTTCGGGATGTGGTGACGGCGATCGGCATTGTGTTTGTGTGGCATCGGGGGCCAGGACCAGGGAAGTGAACGGCATTTTACCAACACCTGGAGGAAGTGCACCAACGCCCCAAAAATCCTGGGCCATATCTCGCGAATTCGCGATTCCTCGTTCTTGCTGGCGATCACGAGCAGGATGCCGCGCTTTTTCAGATAGATCAGGGCTTCGAGGTACTAGGCGATGGTCTGATTGCGGTACACTTTCTTGCCACAGGCGGGTGACGTTGGCCGCATTTCTCAATCCAGGCGACCGTGTGGCCTTGACGGAAGACTATATCCGCACTTTCGTTCACACGAAGTGCAAGCCAAACAGGGAGGCTAATGCTGTGCTGGAAGATCACCCGATGACAGACATGGAAAAGCGCCTAACAGCTAATAGCTTGGCGCAAGCGGCAATATTCTCCGCTTTATTGGATTTGCTGGTTCAGAAAAAGATAATCTCGTCTGAAGAGTCCAAAGAGTTGATGCAGGAAGCTGCCCTAACCTTCATGAAGCCTAACATTATCGACGTGGAAAGGATGGCGGGAGCAGCGATTCTGTCGTTGATACGTAATAAGTAACCCGAGTTCGTCAGCGGTCCGATCCGCCCCGGGATTTCAGGAGATCGAGGGCGCGGGCCCGTTGGGCGCTTGCTGACATCGAACGGTGACA
>CALFNB010000475.1 GCA_937902425.1 uncultured Acetobacteraceae bacterium
CGGTGGAAATCTTGTTGCCGGGTCTGTTGCGCGGCTACATGGACCGGTTCGCGCCATCGGAAAATGCCCACGAGTTGTCGCTGGAGGCATGGTCCGAGGTGTGTGAGGCGGCATTGCGATCCGTGGGCGAGGCGGTGGGTTAGTGATGGTCTGGGACTGGTGGTGGGACTGGCGTGAGCGGCGCTCCGCGCTGAAAGATCTGAAAGAACGGCAGCGGTTCGAAGAGGCGGTTCTGATGGATCAGAACCTGAACCCACTCAATCTGGCGAAGCTCTCGTTGGACTCGGGCGACTCCGTGAAGGCTGCTTCACTATGGCAACGCGCGCGTGCCGTTCTGCCCAATGCCGTTCTGGAGTCTCCGGATTCCCTGGAGATTTTGCTTGGGCTCAAACGATATGACGAAGCCGACGCCCTGATGCGGGAGCGCGGGAAACGATTTCCCGGCGATCGGTTTTATCTGACGGGCCTGGCGCGGATCGCGGAACAGCGTGGCGATCTCGAAGATGCCTTGAAGCGATGGATCGTCGCCCGGGACCACATGACAGATACGATCGACGGATATCACGGCTGTGCCAGGTGTCTCATCGCCCTGGACCGGCTGGATGAGGCAGAAGCCCAGTACGATGCCGCTTTACGCCGCGGCCGCGATAACCTTGATGCCTGTATTGGACGCGCGTTGATCAGTGACCGGCGGAAAGACTGGGGCGAGAGCCTGGTGCGATGGAAGCACGTCGCGGATACCTTCAGGTTCGGGCCGGCCTTCGCGTTTTATGCGAAGGCTCTGGTTGAACTCGGCCGGGTCGATGAGGCCGATGCCTGGCTGGAGGTGCCATCGCGCATCTATCCGAGCGACCTTGAAATCGCCGTGACACGGTCCCATCTGGCGCTACGCCGTGGCGATTTAGCCGCCGCCTGTGACAGATGGGCGAGGGTGCGAGGGATCGACCCGTATTTTCAAACTGGATACCACGAGGGAGCCAACCGCCTGGTCGAAGCCGAACGCCATGCTGAAGCCGAGGCGGTTCTGCGTGCGGCGATCGAGCGGTTTCCCGATCAGATTTGGCCATTGCGCAATTTCGCGCGTCTGGCCCATGACCGGCGGGATTGGAATGAGGCCGCCACTCGGTGGGACGCCTTACGCCAGCGGTTCCCCGAGGAGGAGGCTGGATATTCGCTGGGAGCCGAGGCTTTGAAAGCGGCCGGCCGTGACGATGAGGCGGCTGCGTTGCATCGGGGGCCGTGACTGGCCGCTGGGCATTGTTTATTTTAACTAATACAAGGAATTAAATATGCGTTGGTTGCTTGCGCCGTTTCTGGCGCTTCTTTGGCTGACCGGCACAGGAGCAGCCGGCTGGGGCGGCGAACCGGAAATCTGGTTCAACCCCAATAGCCGCGCGGACTGGCTGAATTTGTGGACCGATGACGCACCCTGGCAGAATGCGGCCAAAAGGGTCCGAGTCATCGGGATCGCGAGTTGGTGGCTCAATGATGGCACAGACGACCAAATCCTCTCAATATTTGCCTTCGCGAAGCGGCATCACATGAAGGTGGAGATGGAAACCTCAATGATCGCACACTATACCACCGAAGCCTGCGGTCACATCGAAGGCTATTCGTTTCCCTCTGAAATAGCTGCGCAGGTCGCGGTCCTGACGCGTCTGAATCTTCATATCGATATCCTGACGATGGATGAGCCGGTGTGGTGGGGTCATTACGACACGGAAGCCGCCAGCTGTCAGCTTTCCATCCCGGATATCGTGGACCGGGTCGTGGTGAATTACGACATTATCCTCGCGCAAAACCCCGGAATCCGGATCGTGGAAATCGAGCCGATTCCCGGCGTGACGAATTTTCCCGACTGGCGTGAAACGCTCAGCACCTTCCGAATCCTCCTGTTCCAGAAAACCGGCCAGCAGATTCGTGATATTCAGCTGGACACGGCCTGGGATAACCCGTCATGGATGCAGCCCATGCAAGACATGCAAAGCTTCGCGCATCAGAACAACATGGGCCTGGGATTTTACATGTACGGGGGTGCGTACGCCACCAGCGACACCCAATGGATCAATGAGGCCGTGCAACATATGGAGACTGCCGAAGGAGCCCTCGGCATCATTCCCGATCAGGCGATTTTCTCCAGTTGGTCTACGCACCCGGTGAGCACCATGCCTGAGACATCGCCGACCACGATGACCTGGCTGATCAACCGTTATTTCCGGGAGCGTACGCTGATTGAGGCCCAGTTCACGGGCCGGGGCGTGCGGGGCAAGCTGACGACCACGCATGGCAAGCCGATCGCCAACGCGACCATCAATGGCTATGTACCGGGAGTCAACTTCACGCAGCCGCTTCCCACCACCGTGGACCAAGGAGTCGTGCCGCCCCAGGCCGCATACGGACTGATCGGATATCGGCTGAATGTCGAGTGCTTCTGCACTGGTATGAACGATGTTTTGATCGGACTGCTTCAGTACCAGGAGACTCAGGGCGGGTCCGCCAGCTACAGTTGGTCATTCCCGTTCACGCAGCAGGTCTACAACGGTGTCATCGTCGATGCGGAATGGGTCGGCGGAATCCAGGTCAGCCGCGTGATCGCGACGCCCACCCAAGCGCTGGCCGCGAATTCGGCTTTTTTTCCGGTGACGCCTGGCGCTCAATTTAACTTTACCGTTCCGGCTTCGACGATCGGCGGTGAAGGATGGTACGGTCACGCGATGACCTTGTTTTTTGATCAGAACATGAATGGTCTCCCGGGCGCCGTCTTTGTCGTTCCGGATCCTGGAAAAAGGTTGATGTCTACCGCGACAACCGCCGCTGACGGCACGTTCCAACTGCCGGCGCTGCCCAGGGTTGGACCGGGGTCGGCACCGGTGACGGTGGAATTCGCGGGAGACGACAACCATCGCGCGGTGGCCTGGAGCCCACTGCGGTAGACGAGGCAGCCGAGCGTTTCCGCCAGTGCTGGCCGCGTCCCGTTTGGTCCGCGGCCGGCTCAGGCTTTGGTTTTCACAAGGATCGCATGGCCGTTCACATTGTGAATGAACACCAGGTCCTGGCGCGTGCGCAAATCTTCGCCAAGCAACGTGACGCCAACACATGCCTGGAAACCATAATCGTCGAATACCACGACTCCGCCGGGCGCCATACGTGGCCAGACCCAGTCGAACACGTCACGCGCCGATTCATAGACGTCTACGTCGATGTGGCAGAGGCTGAAGCGGCGTGACGCGATGATGAGGCCAGTCTCATCCGGGAATATGCCAGGGAGTATGATGGAATTGCGTACCCCGCATCCATCAGCAATCGATTCACAACATCGATGTCCGTATCGGCATGTTCGCCGCCAACATAGTTCAAATCGTGGTCGCCGGCCTTCGCGACGCCGCGAAACGTATCGCAAAGGAAGACATCTCCTTTTCGACCGATCATTTGAGCCTGGGCTGCCATGATACAACCAGTCCCGCCTCGCCAGACCCCGACTTCCAAAATATCTCCCTCAATTTTCGCTGTCTCGGTAACGAGGTTCCACAGCTCATGACATCGCATGATATCGACGAGAGTATGTTGCTGAACGTAAGCGTAAATTTTCAGGAAAGCCGGATCGAGCCTCCAGGCATGGAACGTTGAGCCTGACACCACTTGCTCGCCATGCGCGGAAATCACTCTCGCCTTACGGATCTCGACCGCATCGAACGACGCGTCAGACGGCTGTTCGTTCGAATTCATGAAGTCTTCTCCATTCTCTCACGCCAGGTCGCGCGGGCGGGCCAGATCGCGATTTGCCAACCAGCTATCCGAGCCCGCAAACGCGTTCGATGATCGGTGTCAGCGCCGCGGCTATGGCGGCGTGGCCAGCGTTGTTCGGGTGCACGTTATCGTCGGTATATTCCGGTAGGTATGTCCCGTCCATCGCACCGTTCGATTGGCGCGCCAGGATCGACGTCGTGTCCAGGATAATTGCCCCGTTTGCCTGTAGGGAAAGAATCGAATCGCGCAAGGCACGCCAAGGCCCCACCTGTGCCGGGGTCATCGCCGCCCCATCCCGTGGGAAGGGTGTCAGGAAAATCGGGACCGCGCCGGCTCGGACGCAGGTTTCCGCTGTCATCAACAGGCGGGCCAGAAAAAGCGCGTTCGCCGTATGATCGGCGTGCTCGGTAATGGTCATGTCATTGTAGGTCCACCCCGGCAACACCACGAAACTCGGTCGTGCGACGTCCAGAACGTTGGTGAGGCGCGCGAAGAATCCCTCGGAGTCACTGGCGCCCTGGGCAGTGGACCAATAGCCGAATGGGATCTGGCCGACGTACCGCGAACTGAGTTCGAGCGTCGATCGCATGAGGTAATTCCAGAACTGTGTCGTGGTACTGGTACCCTGATGGTGGCTGTCTCCGGCTGCCATGCCAACAATGCCCTCGTTCCGTGTCAGGAACTGGACGCAGGAGACCGCCGGATTGGCGATGCCAAGGTTCGCGCCTGGCGCGTTAATGATATCGGGCACCGTAACCACGTCCGCCGGGACCTGCCCGGCGACATAGCTCGACCCCAGGTTCATTTCCGCGGCGCCACGGTATTCCATGAACCCGCCATTTGGGTTCGTGTGCCTGCAGCCTCGCGGCAGCAGGACCCGGATCATCAGGACGCGCGGCGCGTCCGGCGAGTCCGTTCGGCTCAGGCTTGGCAAGGGTACCCAGTCGGTCCAGGTCCAGCAGGGAATTGGAGTGGCGCCGGTAGCGGAACCGGGCTGCGTCCCCCGAACGGTAATGGTCGTGGGCGCGTCCGAGGCGGTCACGATTCGATCCACGGCCTCGCCGTTGTTGGCGAATGTCAACGGTCGCCAAAACGTAACCCCGATTGGATTGGCATGGTCGCCCAGGGTCGCCGACGCGGCGGCAATCACCTTGGTAACGACGTACGGCGCTGGATGAATATTGGTGAAACCGGTACGGACGGCAAAAAAATCGTCTGGGCAAGTGAGGGTGACGAAATCGGTGCAGGTTTGCGCGGTGGTGCTGCTGATCAGCCAGCCGGACGGCGCCCAGCTTATTTGTCTGGTTCGACGGGCCCGCTGGGCAGATGGCATGCGGCTGGATCTCCTGACGACGATATGTCCGCTACATCCTGGCGCTCAAATACGCAACAGCTCGTCTCACCATCGTCAGCCATTCGTCCAGCCGCGTCGCTCCGTCGACGTTGACTTTCAGGACAGTGGAATTTTCGAGATATTCGGGGGTGTGGTTTCCCTGTTGGAGAAGCCCGCGTATCGCCGGGGAGCCGCTTCACCGCATCGGACCGCCGTGCTACGATGGAGCTTCATGCGCGACGCTCCGGACAACCGTACACCGCGATCAAACATTGATCTCGGTGATTTGGTCAGTGAAAGGCAGGAGGATCCATGGGTGACATCGGTAAAGACGTGGTTAGCCTCGCCCATCGGCTCATTCTTGGCTATGATCCGGCCGCGGACGTGGTCGAAAAACTGGCTGCCGAGATGAGTTCGCTTGAGCAACTCCGAAGCCACCTCATGCTACATTTCGACACCCGCCGGCAAATGGAAATGCTCAAGGTGATGGGCTTTCTGTACCGGTCCCGGGAGGCGGAGGAGTTATATTACGAACAGGAGATGGACTCGTTTCTGGCTCTTGGCGCGGCGGTGGAGACCAGAATCCGTTCCGCGATTAATAAGCAGACCGACGAATACACCAGGTTTCATCATCGGCGTTTCTTCGATCAGGTGCGCGTGCTTGGCGCGATCAGAACCAAAATATTCGGCCATTTGAACGAGATCAACGTTCTTGACATTGGCGTTATGTCGGTATCCGCGATGTACGCGGATGGGATCGAGGGACTACGGCTGTACACCACCGACCATCCAAGGCGTAGCGGGGAAAACGCGAACTTTGGTTCGCGGGATTTCTATCCGGCCGATCTGGAGACCGAGGAACTCAGTGTCAGGTATCCGGAACTGATCGGCAAATTTCATGTTATCATCTTTTGCGAGGTCCTCGAGCACCTGAAGCTGTCTCCGAACGAAATTCTTCGTGATTTCAAGCGTTTGCTCGCACCGGGCGGAATGATCTACCTGACGACGCCGAATGGGAATGGCGTCCGGCGTATTCCTTGCCTATTTCGAGGGCCGAAGCCCGGTCGTCCAATATTCTCGAACCAACAGGGCCGGCCATCTTGAGAATTACGTGCATGTCCGAGAGCACACGACGAGGGAACTGGTTTCGGAATTCGAAATGGCGGGCCTACGGATCAGGTATCGCGCGATCAAGGAATATTTCCAGCCAGACACGCTTTGGACGACGGCGTTCATCGGCGCCAGAAGTTTGCTGACCTACATCGCGGAATCCCAGTAGTATACCCACCATCGCTGGATCGTGGGGCGTGACCCACCGGGCCGGAACGCCCGCGGGAGACCGCCCACTCGTCGTGGCCTTTTCGGCGCCCGATACCGGCATTTTCGATTGTTTCGACTCTCATGCCGGAGAGCAATACATCACGAGATGTTAAACATCGCTGTTATGTCTTCCGGGTGCGCGGCCAGACGCCGCGTGTCAACCGTTGGGAACATCCGCCAAAGTTGGTCCAACCCCAAAGTGTTCAGCGACAGATTCATCCCATCGTCCACAATTCTATCGTAGTTTTTCACCAGGATGCTGGAAGCCGGATCCAAATGTGTGCATGCGACAAGACCGGTTGGACCACAATCAAGTAGCATGATCCGCAGGTCGGGCCTGTGCTGCTTCAGGGCCGGTAGTATTCGCCAGACGTCGCCGGTCCACGCGCTTCTGGTTGACGGGTCTTCTGTTTCATCGACCCGCATGGTCCGTTCGGCCATGCGTTCATTGACGGGCAAACAATCATGCATCAATATGATACTATTGGGCCTGCATGCCGCCTCGGCGTTGATAAAGTCTCGTAACAGAAATTCGAATAGGTGGAGGCCGTCCAGGAAGCAGATGTCCGGACCCGATGGAAAATAATCTCTCATTCGCTGCGATCCAAAGAATTCGTCTGAGGTCATTTGAAAAAACAGTGTCCGTTTCCTGTTGAGCGGTGGAGCCGCTTCGATCCTGAATTGCGGATCGACGCACACGGCATCACAGGTGAATGCGGCAAGCGAACCGCCCCCACTCGTGCCGATCTCAAAGTAGGACGAGGGACGCAGGTTGGTGTCCAAGATCCCAAGGAACTCGATATATTGAATACCTGAATGGTCCAAGGAGTCCGTGGCTGGTTTTATGTATTCAAAGGCCATCTTCAGGATTCCCTTCTTTGGTGGTCAAAACTACTCAAAGCCTGGCACGCGGAGCAGTGTCGCGA
>CALFNB010000476.1 GCA_937902425.1 uncultured Acetobacteraceae bacterium
TGCTCCATGTTCGCCTCATTGGTCGGCGCATGGCAGTCCAGACAGGTGCCCTTTCGCGCCTCGGTGGCGAAGGTTCGATAGGCCCGGTCCAACGGCTGAAGGAAAGGGTTCGCCGCGCTGTACCGGTTGGAGAATAACGACACGTGCGGTTGCAGGTGGCCGGACGCATCGGTCCATTGCCAGTGGCCATCGAACGCCGGCGGCGTTACGTGTGCGAATGGGCCGCGATTCGCGTCGCTGCCGCCCGCCGACCTGGTTATGACAAACACCTGACCCTTGTGGTTCAGATAGAAGTTCAACTCGTTCGCGGTCTCATACGCGTTCCATTTATCCGCGCTGTGCCAGAACGGGTACGGAAATTCTCCGGGCGGCAGCGCGTTGCGAAAATACGCTTCAATATGAATGACGCCGACATGATCGCGATCGTCCGTCTCGGTAGACCAGTGACCGGTGAATGTGAACAGCGACATATACATCAGTTGGAAGATCGCGGGCTTGAAGTGGGTTAATTGCTTTTTGGAAATACGCAGGCCGGGTTGGTCGCCCCCGAACAGCAGCCCTTCCGGCGCGAACGGAATGAACGACGCATCGCGCAATCCAGCGGTGCACTTGTCGTGGGCCAGCACATCGTCCTTGGCGGCGGGAGGGCAGAGCGTGAACAATCTTTCAGCCATTCCCGCCGCGAGAGTTTGAAGGTCGGCCTGGGTCGGCTCAGCGCAAGCGGAACCCGCAACCATCAGGCCCACCACGCAAGCCGCCAGGCCGCCAAGGAATGTTCGCATCGTTCCTCCAAAGGGCATACGAGCGGGTATAACGCCGCTCGGTTTGCGCTGGTCGAGAGCGCGCGCGGAAGCCGGTCACATTCACCAAACGGTGATACACACTGGCGGGTTACATAATTATTTTGCCGCTGAATCGATTGCCGTAGCGGGGGGAATCGACGCGGCCGCCATCGCGATCGGAGTCGCGATGACAGGTTCGCCGAATTCGCCGGGCGCATCAGCCAAGCCCGTAAAGCGCCGCCGCGTTGTCGTGCGTCAACTTGCGCCGCATCTCCGGCGACAGATCCCGCATCTGCCGCTCGATCGCGGCGCGCGAGTTCGGCCACACGCTGTCGGGATGCGGGTAATCCGACGCCCACAGCAAATGCCCGTCGCCAAAGAACGGGATCAGCGACATCGCCACGTGATCCTCCTGGAAGGTCGCATAGATCTGGCGCCGGAACAATTCGCTCGGCTTCGTTTCGAGCATGATGCCGCCCTTGTCAGCCCAGTACTCCTTGGCTTCCCAGAGCCGCCAATGCCGGTAATCGAGTTCCTCGACCAGCCAGGGGAGCCAGCCGGTCCCGGCTTCGGCCAGCACGATCCGAAGCTTTGGGTGGCGCTCCAGGATGCCCCAGGCGAACAGATCAACGAACGGTTCGAGGAAATTGCCCATGAACCCCTTGGTCGCCTCGAACACGCTGGCGGGCTTGCCGGCGCTCCGGTCGCCTGGCCGGCCGACGAACACGGTGACGTGCCAGGCCAGGATCATTCCCGTCTCCTCGAGCGCGGTCCAGAAACTTTCCCAGGCCGGATCGTCGAGCGGCGCTTTGATGTTGGCGATCTGCAGGTTGACCTGGCGCACCCCGCCCTTGCTGGCGAGCCGGTAGAGTTCCGCGGTCGCCGCCTCGGGATATTCGGGCAGCATCGGCACGCCGATCAGCCGGTCCGGGGCGGCCGAACAAAGCTCACCCAGAAAGTCGTTATAGGCGCGGTAGCACGCATCGCGCAGCGCGGGATCCTCGGTACTGATCGCGAAGATCGGACCGAACAGCACCTGCGTTTCGACCCCGTCACGGTCCATGTCCCGCAGACGCAGATGGGCATGGGCCGGCCGGCGTTCGCTCGGGTCGGTGATGCCGCCGCGGTCAAGCGCGCTGTAAAGCGGTTTCGGAGCCGGCGGCACCGACGGGTCGCGTGGCTTGCCGGCCCAGTTGCCCCAGACTTTGCCGTCGCAAATCCAGACGGCCTGGCCATTGCGTTCACTGATGACGGGTGCGCGGTCGCGTAGCGCGGCGGGCAACCGCGTGGTCCAGAGGTCTGCTGGAAGCTGACCCAGATCGAGATGGTCATCGCAGGAAATCAACTGGTGTGCCATGCGTTCCTCCTGTCAAAGCCCGGTTATTGCACGATTTGTTTGAACCGTGTGCCGATCCTCTTGTCCTTCGGCGAGCCGTACCAGCCAACAGTGAACGTGATTGAGCTTCCCGGAGGCCGCCGCGGCTTCGAGGCAATTACCGTCCACGGCGGCGTCGCTGTCAAACACGCCTGATGCGGGGCGATGGGTCAGTTTGAAAGTCCGGAGTGGGTCGGTTGCGGCGGTTCATGCAGGCCACCCCAGCTTCCGCCAGTTTGGGCGGTGAGCGGACGTAGAATACCCGCGCCGTCGGCGGCCGGTTTGCGCCCATGTCGGTCGCTCAGGCGAAGCGGTTGTTTCTCGAAAGCGGACATAAACATCAGCGTCCCTTACGGCCTTCATGGGTCGAGAACCGCCATTCGACCCTGCGGACGTGAATGTCTGCTCCGGCGTATAAATCGTCCGAAGCCGTTAGTCCGGTTTCGGCAAGTCGCTTCTGTTTCGCGCATGGAGGTCGCTCGCCCCGCCGGGTCTGTTTCCAATGAGCGGACACCAGATTGACGGCCTTACCTTGAGCTAATGGAGAGGTAGCGGCCCTTTGCAGGGGCCGAGAGCGGCGTCTCTCCGTGCAACCCAAGACGCCGTAGGACTACAGCGCGGAGGCCGCGCCGACGAATAAATTTGTGTGAATCGCCGGTCTTAGCTAAGGACGTATCCTTGGCGGGTCACCAGGAGGGTTTATGTTTGACGCTCAGGAGAGAGGCCGTAAGGGCATAATCTACCTAGCCGGCCCCTATAGCCACTCCGACCCTGCTATCCGCGAAGGTAGGTATACCCTGATTACGGCAGTAGCTGCGCAGCTTATATCCAAAGGCTGGATAGTCTTTAGCCCGCTCACGATGACGCACCCGATAGACAAATTGCTCGCCGGTCACAGCGAAACTCTCGGGTCCGAATATTGGGTGAATTTCGACGAAGCATTTATGGAGTTCTGCTCCGAGATTGTCGTTGTAATGGTTGACGGGTGGGATAAAAGTTCCGGCGTTGCAAGGGAAATAAAATTCTTTCGCGACCGAGGCCGTCCAGTCCATCACATCCTATACAAGGAGGACGCTTTAATTGACTTTTAGGCAGGCGACGACGGCCAGCACAATGAGAGGGGCAAGGACCGCTCCAAGCTTGCACGGCCAGCACCAGCGGTATTTCTTATCACGCCGATATAGCAGGACACCTGCCAGAGCCGCAAGCGCTATCGCCGTAAATCCGAGTGAACCTTCAAAATATGGTGTGTAATTTTTCAGCAGCAAAATGATCACAAAATACAAGAGCCACACAATGGTGATGACCATGCTTAGCTGATGTTGCCGTTGTGGAGACGCCTTTTGGCGATCCTTGTAAACGGTAAGATTAGAACGCGCAATGTCCCAAGCAAGGTATTCAATAAATATAACCGTATGAATGGAAAACCATAATCCATAAATCTGGCTTGAAAGCGTCAGCATAAGATAAGAAAATACCAGCGCAATATCAATCCAGAACCTGAGCTCATCTTCAAGTGGCGTCCTTTCGATTGCGCCCAGATATCCCTCCCAACTTGAGACTACAATTGTCAACGAAATGCCGAGAAGTAATATAGTCCTCCACTGGTGTAATACAGGCCACCAATCATATTGAGTTGAAACGTGCGACGGGTCGAACATAATTCGCACAATTTGAGAAGCTACTCCAACGCTGAGCGTTACGGCGAACAGCCGCTTGATGAAATCCTCCCTCGCCTTCGCAGCTGAGGTCGGGTCTGGATTCTTGGCGGGGATTCCTGAGGAGGTAGGAAGCCGAAAGCAGCTCTGGAAGGCATCCAGCAGCGCACGCGGAAAGCTTGACATGATGACGACTCGCTGAGAACTGAACCAGTTTACAGATCTACCACCGTTTGCACAAATTCACGAGAAAGTCACGGTAGCGTCATCCCTCTCTAAGTCCGAGCGTCCGCTTCGGTGCTCCGGTAGCCAAAAGCAGACCGGCCGCCTTCGTGAAGAGTTTCGGACGCCGCTTGGCGTACGAAAGTCTCCGAAGAACGAACC
>CALFNB010000477.1 GCA_937902425.1 uncultured Acetobacteraceae bacterium
GAACACCAAAGATGCACATCCGAACTCGAGATGTGTCAATCTTACAGGGTCGGGCCCGAGCATGACGAGATCGGACTCCTGATCCTCAGTCCGGCTCCCCCAGCGCCCGATACATCTCCGCCAGTTGCGGACTGATCGGCAGGTTCAGGTCCTCCCCGGTCGGCAACCGTTTCGTCAGCCAGCGGTTGTACAACGCGTACAGCGTGCCGTCCGCCGCCATGCGTTCAAAACTCCGCTTCACCAATGCGGCGAAGTCCGGGTCATCGCGCCGCGGCGTGATCGCGTACGGCTCGAACGACAGATAATCGCCGACCACCCGGAACGATTTGGCATCCGGCCGCGTCGCGAGCATGCCGGACAGCAGGATATCGTCCGAGGCGAACGCCGCCGCTTTACCGCTGACCAGCATATCGTAGGCAGCCGGCAGATCCGGTGCCTCCACGACCAGGAACGCCGGCGTCCCCCGCGCCGCGAGGCGCTTCATGACGTCGCCGTTGGTGGTGCCGGCGCTGACCGCCACGGTCTTGCCTGACAGATCGCGGTACGACGCGATCCCCGCATCCTTCCGCACCATCAACTTCGTGCCCGCCAGGAAGAACACCGGCGAGAACGCAACCGTTTTGGCACGCGCTTCGGTCGCGGTGGTGGAGCCGCATTCCAGATCCACCGCGCCCGAGAGCACCTTCGACAGCCGTTCATCCGGGGCAACCGGAACGTATACGATCCGCACACCCTTTTGCCAGGCCGGCGCATCCGGCCCCAGCAGGTCGACGTTCAACGCCGCCGCCACGTCGGTGGCGATGCCGTGGCAAAGATCGACCGCCAGGCCGATCGGTTGCCTCGCCTTGTTGAGGTACGAAAACGGGATCGAACTTTCCCGCACGCCGATCAGCATGGTGCCGCGGTCGTTGATCGTCTTCAGCGTGCCGCTGAGCAGAGCATCGTCGGCCCATGCGGGCGCCCAGATCACGGCCAGCAGCGCGAGGAGGAGTAGGCGCTTCATGCCGGCTCCATCTCCTCGATCATCTCGACGCTGTCCTCATCCAGCACCAGCTGGCCTTCCCATTTCGCCACCACGGCGGTCGCCAGCGAGTTGCCGATCACGTTGGTCGCCGAGCGCCCCATGTCGAGGAAGGTATCGATGCCCAGGATCAGCAGCAGCCCCTCCTCCGGCAGCCCGAACTGACCGAGCGTCGCGGCGATCACCACCAGGGAGTCACGCGGCACGCCGGCCACGCCTTTACTGGTCAGCATCAACGTCAGCAGCATCGCGATCTGCGTCGGCAACGTCAGCGGAATATCATACGCCTGAGCAATGAACACGCTGGCGAACGTGCAATACATCATGGTGCCGTCAAGGTTGAACGAATAACCCAGCGGCAGCACGAAACTGGAGATCTTCCGGGATATCGGGAATTTCGCCAGTTGCTCCAGCATTTTGGGATACGCGGCCTCGGAGCTGGCGGTCGAGAACGCCAGCGGGAACGGTTCCCGCACCAGCGAAATCAGATGTTTCACTTTCGGGCCGAGGATCGCGAAGCCGACGGCGATGAGCACGATCCACAGGCAGACGAGGCCGAACCAGAACTCGCCCATGAACTTCGCGTAGTTCAGCAGGATGCCGAGGCCATTGGTGGCGATGGTGGCCGACATGGCGCGGAACACCGCCAGCGGGGCCAGCTTCATGATGTAGCCGGTGACGGCCAGAATGATATGCGACACGCCCTCGATCGCTTCCAGCACCAGCCTGGCGCGTGCGCCCATCGATGCACAGGCGACACCGAAGAAGATCGAGAAAATGACGATCCGCGGGATCTCGTTGTCCACCATCGGGCGGACGGCGCTGTCCGGGAAGACGTGCTTGATGAAGCCGTCGAGGGTCATCGCATGGGCGTCGATCCCCGAACTGACGCCGGCGACGATCTTGTGCACCCCGTCGCCCGGCTGGAACAGATCGACCAGGATGAGGCCGAGCGAGAGCGAGACCAGCGAGGCGCTGATGAACCACAGCATGGCCTTGCCGCCGACCCGGCCGACCGCTCCCGCGTCCGCCATGTGGCCGATGCCGACGGCCAGGGTGGAGAACACCAGCGGGCCGATGATCATTTTGATCAGGCGCGGGAAGATCGTGCTGCCGATACCGATGTAGCCGGCGAACAGTTTATGCGTGGCCGCGTCGGCGAACTGCGAATGGATCAGGCCGCCCACGGCGATGCCCAGTACCATGGCGATAAGAATGTTAAGTCGTCATTCGGCTCGATTTCATTGTTCTCCGTGCCCCCATTGGATGCCGCCCATGCCGCCCACGCGGCGGCCTGAGCGAGCGAGTTCGCGGGGTGACACTGCGGAACGCAACAATTCCCCCGCGCCGCCGCGCGAGAATTCCGCCGCGCGACCGCACGAAATGATTGACTCGCCCGCGCGCCAGGTCTTAGCGTCAGGTTCAATTAACAAGGCTTCCCCCGAAGCACTTGTTGGAAAGCCGCGACAAAGTATCCGGCAAACAGGGAAGGAACGGTCATGCACCACATGAACCGCCGAGCGATGATTGGCACTTCACTTAGTACAGCCGCCGTTGGGGTCTTATCGCGCCCCAGTATAGCGAACGCGGCGGACAAAACAGCGATTGTCTGGCAGATCCAGGGTTTCGTCCCCGAGGAGGACGCCGCTTTTCGCAAGACGGTCGCGGACTACGAAAAAGGCAGCGGCAACAAGATCGACCTGAGCGTCATGCCGTTCCAGGCACTGAACCAGAAAGCGATCGCCGCGATGACCAGCGGGGATGTGCCGGACCTCATTTTCCACGACGCCCCGGCGGCGCTGCTGCCGCAGAACGCCTGGAACGACAAGCTGGTGGACGTTGGCGACGTCGTCGAGGCGTACAGCTCGCAACTCAGCGACACCGCGAAGCTGGCATCCAGCTACTATAACAGCGCCACGAAGAAGCGCGGCTATTACCTGGCTCCGGTCAAGCAGGCGGTCGCGCCGTTCCATATCTGGGGAGATCTGGTCAGGAAGGCCGGCTTCGACCTGAAAGACGCGCCGAAGACCTGGGACGAATACTGGAACTTCTTCAAGCCGGTGCAGACGTCACTGCGCGCCAAGGGGATGCGCAAGATGTACTCCATGGGTCTGCAGATCACCACCGTCGGGCCGAACGACGGGAACGGCCTGTTCTACCACTTCATGATCGCCAATGGCGGCCAGGACATCGTCACCAAAGACGGCAAGCTGCACACCGACGACCCGAAGGTTCGCGAGGCGGCGATCCATTCGGTCGAGTTCATGACCAACCTCTACAAGGAAGGCTACGTGCCGCCGGAGGCGCTGAGTTGGAACGACGCCGACGACAACAACGCCTATCACGAAAAACTCTTCGTGATGGATTTCGACGGCACGCTGTCGACCGAGCTCGCGATGATCCACGACAAGAAGGCCTATTACGAGGAAATGGCGGTGATGGGCCTGCCGAACAAGAATGACGGCACTCTGATGCCAGCCCAGACCGGCGCCGGCGGCGGCTTCATCCCGAAAGGCGCGAAGAACATCGTGGTGGCCAAGGACTTCATGAAATTCTTCATGCAGCCGGCGGTCATGAACGAGAACCTGAAGGGTGGATTGGGCCGCTGGGTTCCGGTCATCCCCTCGATCGTCAGGGACGACCCTTGGTGGACGGACAGCAAAAGCGACCCGCACCGGTTGGCCTATGTAACGGAAGCGGTGTTGAACCCGACGATCCCCGCGTATAACGGATTCAACCCCGCCATCGGTCAGGTGAACGCCGAGCAACTCTGGGGCCAGTGCCATTCCGATGTCATCAAGAACGCCATGACCCCGGCGCAGGCGGTGGAGAAGGCGTTCAAGCGGGCCGAAGCGATCTTCGCCAAATTTACCTTTGGCTAAACCGCACGTCCGCTCTCCCGGCACGGGAACGGTGAATTCGGCGCCCGGCTCCGAGAATCAGGAGCCGGGCCTGAACTGACGGTTGACCCGGCCTGTGAAGTACCCGTAGGTTCAGGATAACGACAACTCCCGGGTGCCGAAACAACACGTACGTGCCGACGTTTCGGCCTCCGGCATACAGGGAAGGGAGAACGGCCATGGCAAACATGAGCCGGAGGAAATTGTTCGCCTCCACCGTGGGCCTCGCGGCCACGGGCGCTTTGGCGCGTCCATATATCGCGAACGCGCAGGCGAAGACCGCTGTCTGTTGGCTGAATCAGGGGTTCATCCCCGAGGAAGACGCCGCGATGCGGAAGGTCGCCGAGGACTACATGAAGGCCAGCGGCAATAAGCTCGACTATAGCATCATGCCGTTCATGGCGATGAACCAGAAGGCGATTTCCGCGCTGACCAGCGGCGACGTGCCGGACCTGCTTTTCATGGACGCACCGTCGTCGATCCTGCCGCAGAATTGCTGGGACGACAAAATTGTCGACGTGTCCGACGTCGTGGCGCCTTACGAGTCGCAGCTTTCGGAAACCGCGAAGCTCTGCTCGACCTTTTACAACAAGGCGACCAAGAAGCGCGGCTACTACCTGTGCCCGATCAAGCAAGGCGCGACCCCGTTCCATATCTGGGGCGACCTCGTTGAGAAGGCGGGCATGAAAATGTCTGACGTTCCGAAGAAGTGGGACGACATTTGGAATTTCTTCAAGCAGACGCAGGCTCCACTCCGCGCCAAGGGGATGCGGAAAGTCTACGCCCTTGGATTTCAGGTCACCACCGTCGGACCGAACGACGGCAACAACCTGTTCGCGCATTTCATGATCGCCAATGGCGGTCAGGGTATCGTCACGTCAGACGGCAAGCTGCATGCCGACGACCCGAAAGTTCGCGAGGCGGCGATCAAATCGATCGAGTTCATGACGAGCCTGTACAAGGAAGGCGTTGTTCCGCCAGAGGCGCTGAGCTGGAACGATGCCGACGACAACAACGGCTTCCACGAAAAGCTGTTCGTGATGGATTTCGACGGCACGCTGTCGACCGAGCTCGCGATGATCAAGGACAAGCAGGCGTTCTATCACGACATGATCACCTTGGCCCCCGAGCAGAAGAACGATGGCTCGCCGATGGCCACCCAGGTCAACGCCGGCGGCGGCTACATCCCGAAAGGGGCGAAAAACATCGAGGTCGCCAAGGACTTCATGAAATTCTTCATGCAACCGGCGGTGATGAACGAGAACCTGAAGGGAGGTCTGGGCCGCTGGGTGCCGGCGATCCCCAAGATCGTGAAGGACGACCCGTTCTGGCTCTCGACCGAAATGCCGTGCCTGAAGCCCTACGTCACGGAAGCCGTGCTCAATCCGACCATCCCGGTCTATGAGGGGTTCACGCCGGCCTGGGGTCAGGCGAACGCCGAACAGCTCTGGGGCCAGTGCCATGCCGATGTCATCAAGAACGGCATGAGGGCGTCCGAGGCGGTCGACAAGGCGTTCAAGCGGGCTGAGCAGATCTTCGCGAAGATAACATACGACTGAAGCCGGTGAGGCGAACATGAGCGTAACACAGCAGGCAGTTGCGATCGGTCGAGGCTTCGCCGGGACACGTCCGGCGCGACGGGTGTTTTTCGGCGGGGTGCATGGCACGGACTACGTCTGGTCCATCGCCTTCGCCATACCTTACGCCATCATCTTCTTCGCGTTCGTCGTCTATCCGATCGGCTATGGACTCTGGATGGGCAGCGATACGGCGCTCTACGGGGAACTGTTCTCCGATCCCCGTTACCTGACCGCCGTGGTCAACACCCTGCTGTACGTCGGCATCGGTGTGAACGTGAAGATGTTCTTCGCCTTCCTGCTGTCGGGTTTCTTCATCCGCAAGCGCTGGTGGAGCAAGGCGCTGCTCGTGGTCTTCATCCTGCCATGGGCGACGCCGGCGTTGCCCGCCTACATGTCGATCCACTGGTTCCTGAACGGCCAGTGGGGCATGTTGAACAACGTTCTGTATTCGCTGTTCGGCATCGACGGGCCGGTCTACCTGAATGACCACTGGACCGGTCTCTTCTGCAACATCGCCGCTTATATCTGGAAAACGTTGCCGTTCTGGACAGTGATCCTGCTGGCGGGCCGGATGTCGGTTCCGCAGGAACTTTACGAAGCCGCCGCGGTCGACGGCGCCAACGGCCTGAGCAAGTTCGCCCATATCACCCTGCCGATGATGGCGAACCTGTATCTCGTGTGCACGCTGCTCGACATGGTCTTCGCGCTTGGCGACTTCAACGCGACGTTCTTCGTCTCCGGCGGTGGACCGGCGATGTCCACTGAAGTGCTCGCCACTCTCGGCATTCGCTATGCGTTCACCATCGCGCTGCCCAGATTAGGTGTGGCGGCGGTGATGTCGGCGCTGCCGTTGCTGATCCCACTGGTCATCCTGTTGATGCGCAAGCTGCGCATGTCGGAGGGGCAGCTATGAGCGTGACGACCGCCGGCCCGCGCGCGAGTTCCGCGACAACCGCCGCCCCGCGCGTGAGTATCAGGCTGCATTCAAAGTTGCACTACCGGCTGCAACGCTATGCCGTGGAAGCCGCGTGCATGCTGCTCGGCTTCGCGATCGTTATCTGGTCGCTCACGCCGATCTACAACATGTGGTTGATCGCGCTCAGCAAGCACGGCGATATCTTCGGCGGAGAGCTATGGCCGTCGAGCCCATCACTGGAGAGCTTCCGCGTCGTCATCTACGAAGACTTCTGGTATCTGGCGCATTTCTGGCATCAGTTCGGCAACAGTTTCTATGTCGGCCTGATGGTGATGTTCCTGACCTTGCTCATCGGCTCGCTGGCCAGCTTCACGGTTGGGCGGATGCGCCTGCGCAACGGCTGGATGCTGACCAACGCGGCGTTGATGACCTACGTGATCCCGGCGTCGTTTCTGGCGATCCCGTTCTACCGGATCATGCAGATCTACGGACTGGGTAACCATCTCGCCTCGGTGATCCTGGCGCTGACGACGTTCGCCACGCCGTACGCGATCTTCATCTTCTCGCAGTACGGCAAGTCGATCCCGATGGAGCTTGACGAATCCGCGCGCATCGACGGGGCGAACCCGTTGCAGATCTATTTGCGCATATATCTGCCTTTGATGGCGCCGGCCCTGGTCGCCGTCGGCACTTACGCGCTGCTGCTGGCATGGAACGAGTACCTGTATAACTTCCTGCTGCTGTCCACGCCGGAGAGCATGACCGTGGCGGTCGCTCTGGCGCAGTTCCTCAACAGCGACGAGTCGCCGTGGAACTTCATGATGGCGACCGCGATTATCTACGCGCTGCCGCCGATCATCCTGTACTACGGTTTCCGCCGCTATATGGCGGCTGGCCTGACCATGGGTGGCGTCAAGGGATAGCCCAGGCGCCGCCCGCGGGTGGTGGTGTCGCGATATGAGCAGTACGCAGCAGGCAATTGGGTTTGGCCGGCCGCTGGCTGACAGCCGGACATGGCGCCCGCATTGGTACGGCGGCATCCGAGGCTCGGAACGCTCCTGGGCGATCGCCTTCCTGGTGCCCTACGTGGCCGTGTTCCTCGGCTTTGTCGTCTACCCGGTCGGCTACGGGATCTGGCTCGGCAGCGAGCCGGAACTCTACGTCCAATTATTCGAGGATCCGCGCTATCTGACCACCGTGCTCAACACGCTGCTGCTGGTTGGGGTCGGCGTGAACCTGAAGATGTTCCTGGCATTCCTGTTGTCGGGCTTCTTCATTCAGCCAGGCCGCTGGATCAAGGCCCTGCTCGTCCTCTACATGCTGCCCTGGGCTTTACCGGCACTGCCCGCCTACCTGTCATTGCACTGGATGCTGATCGGCTATGGCGGCTTTCTGAACAGCGCGCTGGAGACGCTGTTCGGCATCGACGGTCCAATCTGGTTCAATTCGTACTGGCTCGCGATCGGCGCCAACATCCTCGCTTATATCTGGAAGTGGATGCCGTTCTGGACCCTGGTGTTCCTGGCGGGCAGGATGGCGATCCCCGAGGAAATTTATGAAGCGGCGGCGGTGGATGGCGCGACCGGTCTCCGCCGTTTCACATTCGTGACGTTTCCGTTGCTGGCGAACCTGTATTTGATCAGCACGCTGCTCTCCACGCTGTGGACCGTCGGCGATTTTACCGCGGCGTATTTCGTTTCCAGTGGCGCGCCCGCCTTGCAGACGGAAATGCTGGCCACCTTCGGCTTCAGAGTGGCGTTCGACAATGGTTACCCGCGCCTTGGCGTCGCGTCGGTGATGACGGCGTTGCCCTTGCTCATTCCGCTCGCGATCCTGCTGATGCGGCGCGTACAGGCGACGGAGGTGCAGTTGTGAGCGCCACACTGACCGCGGGCCGGCCGATGCGCAAATCACGCTACCGGGGGCGGCGCCTGCTCACCCGGACCGCGGCGGCACTGCTTGGCGTGGTGCTGACGATCTGGACGATCATCCCCGTCTACAACATGCTGCTGATCGCGCTGAGCGAAGAGGGCGACGAGTTCACCGGCACGGTCTGGCCGAGCGATCCGTCGTTCGAGAGCTTTCGGGTGATCTGGACCGAAGGCTACTGGTACCTGGAGAATTTCTGGCATCAGTTTGGCAACAGTTGCATCATCGGCCTGGCGACCATGGTGCTGACCGTGCTGGTCGGCTCGCTCGCCAGTTTCGCGATGGGACGCATGCGGCTGCGCAAGGCCAGGTTGATCGGCGATCTGTCGTTGCTCACCTACGCGGTTCCGGCGTCGTTCCTGGTGATCCCGTTCACCCGGCTGATGCATATATATGGCCTCGTGGACAATCTGTGGTCCGTGATCGCGGCGGAGGTGACGTTCGCCACACCCTATGCCATTCTGATCTTTCACCAGTACGGCAAGCTGATTCCGCTTGAGCTCGACGACGCGGCGCGGGTCGATGGCGCAACGCCGTTCCAGGTGTACTGGCGGATTTATCTGCCATTGATGGCGCCGGCGCTGGCGGTGGTCGCCACCTTCGCGTTGTTACTCGCGTGGAATGAGTATCTTTACCAGTATCTGCTGCTCTCGTCGCGGCGCAGCATGACCGTGGCGGTGGCGATCGACCAGTTCTTCGACAGCGACGAGGCGCCGTGGAACTACATGATGGCCGTCGCCCTCGTCTATTCGCTGCCGCCGATCGCGGTCTATTACGCGCTGCGGCGCTACATGGTGGCGGGCCTGACGATGGGTGGCGTGAAGTGACGCACCGCCGGCGGGCCGCGCTGCCGCATCCCGCCTGAACAGCGTGCGATTCGGGTCTGGTATCCCAGGGGCGTACGTGTTGGCGTGCGTGTTGGCGTGCGTCTTGCTGTGCGGCGCCGCGCGGGCACAAACCGCGCCACCGCTGGTTATCGCGTTGCCGCCGGTCGAGGTCATTGGCGCCGCGCCGCTGCTGGGTTCGGGCGTGGACCGCGCCAAGGTTCCCGCCGCGACACATGTTCTGTCGGGTGACGATATCTCGCGCACCGGCATGCCCGGTTTGGTCGGCGCGCTGGATGAGCACGTCGCGGGCGTGGCACTGGACGACGCCTCGGGTAACCTGTTCCAACCGGCGCTGCTATATCGCGGCTTCACCGCATCGCCGCTGGACGGCACCGCGCAAGGCCTGGCGGTTTATGTCAACGGCGCGCGTTTCAATCTGCCGTTTGGCGACACCGTCAACTGGGACCTGATCCCCGGCCGGGCGATCGACACCGCCAACCTCGAGGGCGCCAATCCGGTCTTTGGCCTGAACGCGCTTGGCGGCTCGCTGTCGGTACAGCTCAAGAACGGTTTCACGTATCATGGCGGCGAACTGGTGCTGACCGGCGGTTCGTATGGCCGCGCGCAGGCGGCGTTCCAGTATGGCAGGCAATCCGGCGACTTCGCCGCTTATGTCGCCGGCGGCGTTCTGCATGACGGCGGCTGGCGGCATAGTCAGACCACCGATTTGCATCAGTTGTTCGGTGATGCGGGCTGGCGCGGCGATCGTGGCGAGGTCCATGTCAACATCCTGGCGGCGCGGAACGGTTTGAGCGGCCCAGGAACGATTCCGGTGCAATTGTTGGATGTGGAACGGAGCGCGCAGTTTACCGTGCCGGACGCCGCCCAAAACACATTCGCCCGGCTTGGCGTGACGGGAAATTATGACATCACGGACACGACATCGTTACAGGCCGTTGTCTACTACACGTCGTTCCAGCAGAAGGGGGTCAACAGCAACACCCCCGGCTTCCAGGTCTGCGGAGCCTACCTTTGCGACGATTCTGGCAACTTCCTCACCGATCGCCAGGGTCGCCCGATCGCCGACTTCCTGAACGGTGGAGCTTATGGGGAACTGAGCAACCTGACGGTCACCACCAATGGCTATGGTGCCGCGGTGCAAGCCAGCAACAATGACGCGCTGTTCGGCCTGCCAAATCATTTCGTCACCGGTGTCAGTTTCGATGGCGGCGTCACGATGTTCACCGCCAGCACTCTGGCGGGCGGGCTGACACTGGATCGAAACTTCGTCGGTCCGGGTGTCGTCATCGACCAGGCGGACGGCTCGGTCGCGCCGGTGCGGGTCGGCATCACCAACGCCTATTACGGTCTTTACGCCACCGATATCCTGGACCTGACACCACAGCTTTCGCTGAACCTGTCCGGCCGGTTCAATCTGGCGCGGATCGAGTTGCACGATCAGAACGGTACCGCGCTGACCGGCAGCCATTCCTACGCGCATTTCAATCCGGGGATCGGCCTGACCTATACGTTCACGCCGGAGTTCACTGTCTACGCCAGCTATTCGTTCGCCAACCGGGCGCCGACGCCGGCCGAGCTGTCCTGTGCCAACATCGCCAGTCCGTGCACGCTCGCGAACTTCTTCGTCGGCGATCCCGACCTGAAGCAGGTGGTCGCGCGAACCGTGGAGGTCGGGCTGCGCGGCCGGGTGACACCGTATGCCGGCGCGACATTGAACTGGAACATCGGGCTGTACCGCTCGAACGTCAGCGATGACATTGTATTTTTGCCCGCGACGATCCCGGGCCGTGACTTCTTTCAGAATGTCAGCCAGACGCGGCGGCAAGGGATTGAGACCGGCCTGGCGTTGCACACCGGACGGCTGCTGGCGTGGCTGGATTACGCCTTTACCGACGCGACGTTTCAGTCCCCGTTCACCGAGGACAGCGCACTAAATCCGGCCGCCGACAGCAACGGACAAATCCGGATCATGCCCGGCAACCAGTTGCCCGGCGTGCCGCGCCACCGGCTCAAACTCGGCTTGAGTTATGCCGTGACCGACGCGTGGACGGTTGGTTTCACCGCCGTGGTCAGCAGCGGCCAATATTTGTTCGGTGACGAGGCCAATCTGACGCCGCCGACCGGCGGTTATGTGGTGCTGAACCTGAACGCCAAATACCGGATCACTCCGAATATCGAGATCTTCGGTCTGGTGCAAAACGCGCTCAACGCGAAATATGAGACATACGGCACATTCTCGGACACCGGCGCCATCCCGATCGTGCAGTTCCCGGGCGCGAGTAACACGCGCAGCCTGTCCCCGGCGCCACCGATCGCGGGATACGGCGGAGTGCGGATGACTTTCTGAGCCGTTCATCCACGCCTGGCGAAGTCGAAGAACACCAGGTTCGCGTTCCGCGCGGCGAGAACGCGCTGACGAAACGGCTGGTTCAGACCCCGATGGCCTCGCGACCGAAACCTGGGAGGGCGTGGATTACGAAGTGCTGGTCACCGAGTAAACGATGCTACAGCAGTCCCGCCGCGATATTGACGGTCAGCGCGATGATCACGGTATTGTAAAGGAAGCTGATCAATCCGTGCAGCGCGGCCAACCGGCGCAGGCGGCGGGCCGTGATCTGCACGTCCGATACCTGAAATGTCATGCCCAGTACCAACGAGAAATACAGAAAGTCCATGTAATCCGGCTGGTCGTCGCCGGGGAATTCCAGGCCTCGCCGGAGCGCCGCGTCGGCGTCGGACTCATACCATTCGTGGGCGTATCGGACGGCGAAGACAACGTGTGTCAGCAGCCACGACAAGATCAATGTCCCGGCGACGAACACGACCTGAAGCGTGCGTTGCTGCCCGCTCAGGTCCTTGAGGCCCGCGAGTTCGGTCGTTACGGCGAAGAAGCTGACGACGCTGACGAAGAACACCACCCAGAAGATTGTCCACTGCCCATCTTCCTGCGCCTCGGCCAGCGCCGGCATTTGATTGGCGTCACGGGTCAAAAAAAGTTGCAGTATCATCGACAGGAAGCTGAGCACGCCGATGTCCCACGCGATGATGCCGCGCGTGCGGGGGGCGATCGCGAGGGGAAGCATCAAGTACGCCAGGAAAATGACAACGAGCGCGACGAAAACGCGCCAGTGGCCCAGTACCGTTCCGCGTAACGTCATAGGCATGAATGTAAGGCGCCCAGGTGCGATATCCACTCCTGTTTCCCGTCGAATGCCGATCCCGCATCGACACTTGACGCTGAGCGGTAACCCGTCGAACATTCCCTCAAAGTGGGCGGTCATCCGACCGGATGCCGCCGCCCGCCGTATCGTCGCGCCAAACAAACAATAACGCGTACCCGACAACTGGGAGGATCGGAATGCTTGAACATCTGGAGCGTCAAAAGTCACTGACCACGAACCAGTATAAGATTTTCGCCGCGGCGATGATCGGCGACATGCTCGATTTCTTTGACTTCTACCTGATTGGCTTCGTGCTCGCGTTCATCATCGGTGGTTGGCATCTGACCTACGGCCAGTCGGGAGCGATCCTGCTCTCATCCGGCATCGGCGCACCGCTCGGCTCGCTGTTCTGGGGCTGGATGGCCGACAAGGTCGGCCGCCGCCAGGTGATGATCCTGACGGTACTGAATTTCTCCATCGCCACCGGCGCGATGGCGCTTACCCCCGATCACGGCTGGCTCTATCTGTCGATCTGCCGGTTCTTCGTCGGCATGGGCGTGACCGGCCTTTACACCGTCGATATCGCGATCGTGCAGGAATTCGTCCCGGCCTATAAGCGCGGCTGGATCACCGGCCTGACCACCAGCCTGCTGCCCGCCGGCACGCTTCTGGGCGCCATGGCGGGGGCCTTCCTGGAGCCTTCCGTCGGCTGGCGCGGCCTGTTCGTGGTGGGCCTGCTGCCGGCCGCTCTGACGCTGTTGATCCGCGCCTGGGTCCCCGAGTCGCCGCATTGGCTGATCGGCAAAGGACGCATCGAAGAGGCCCGCCGATCCCTCGCCTGGGCGTTGCAGGTCGATCCCGCTTCGATCCAATTGCCGGCGACCGTCGCCAAAGTCGAAAAGACCGTGTGGCGGGAGCTGTTCAAATACCCGCGCAGCCTGGCGGTGTCCTGCCTGACCGGCATCAGCCAGACCGGCACTGTAGGACTGACCTTATGGTTGACGACGCTGTTGGTGCTGGTGCTGAAGACGACGCCAGGCCACGCGTCGTATCTGGTCATCTGGGTCGGGGCGGTCTCCATCTTCGGCCGGCTGTTCTGTTCCTGGATGTCCGATGCGCTCGGGCGCCGCCTGGCCGTGGTCATAAGCTGCGTGGTCGCGGCGGTGACGATGTCGATGGCCGGGATCCTGGCCAACGTCTTTATCGGCACGGTTTCGGTGTTCTACGTGATGGTCCTGCTGCAGAGCTTCTTCGGCAGCGGCAACTACGCGATCGTCGGTCCGTACATGGCCGAGGTCTGGCCATCGAAATTGCGCGCCAGCGGCATGGGGTTCGGCTACGGCTTCGGCAATCTGGGCAAGTTCATCGGGCCGGCGGGGCTGGCGGTGATCGCCGGGTCGGATAATTTCGTCACCCCGAAGGCGACGCTCGACGCGCTGATCCCGGCGATGAATTACTTCGGCTTCTGGTACCTCGTCGGCGCCGCCGCGATCTGGTTCATCGGCTTTGAAACCAAAGGGCGGACCATCGCGGAAATCGACGGCACATTGACCGCGCCGGCGGAACCGGGCCTGGCGTCCGAGGTGGCGACGCGATAGCAGGCCGGGCTGGCTCGCGCCGCGCCCCGCGAGCCGGCCCCGTGCGCCAAATCGGCCGCCAATGGTTCGTTGAGGATGCCCGGAACCATTACGAGCCCGCCGCGTTGTGGAGTCGACGCAAGCCGGCGCCATGTTCGTAAGAGCATGGCGTGCCCAGGCTATCGTTGATCTCCAGGGTAAAACCGGGCGACCCATGTTCCAATAACCGGAGGTGATACCAATGCGACATGTCATGAAAATCGCGCTGCTTGTGGCGCTCACGCAATCCCTGCCCGTTGCCTTCGCGCAGTCGAACAACGGACCCAACGGCAGCACCTACGCCGCCGCCCCCGCCAGCGCGGCGCAGCCGGGGAACCGGGCCGACAATGCGGAAAACTGCGGAACCCCGAGCGATTTCAAAGCTTGCCCTCCGCTGCCGCGCCACCCGCTCCAAACCTATCCTGGGCCGCGGTAGTCTGGCCTGAGACGTCCTCGCCGCGCGACGCTTTCGATCGGAGCATGTGGAGCCCTGCCGCGGAGAATCGCGCGGATCGGGCTCCGCCGGCGAATGCGCGACGATATCGTCGTCGGTCGGCCCCGTCGCGGCCTCTGCCGCGGCGGCCCCGTCGATGACCGCGAGGTCGCCGCCTCCGCCGCATGCTCCTTGAAGCGACGCTCCGGCTTGCTCGGCCCGGGGGCCGCTCCTTTTTAAGTCCGCCAATGTCGCGGTCAGGCGTGGCATCGTCGGATTGTCCGAGGTCGTCCGCTGGAGTCGGAGCGTTCGGCATCAGCCGATTTGCTTGGTTTTGTCTGGACACTGCTGGTTTAAGGGCAGGCGAAGGCACATGGGGGTGCTTCATTGCCGCGATATTCCGGGGCAACACGTACAAAGAAAAGCAAGCATTACCACTAAGACACAGAGTTTCTGAAACAGTCAGGAACACATTGCTATTCTTCTTAGTGTCTTATACCAACCGCCCGAACCATTGACCGATGGCACCGCCCCTCCCACGTCATGGCACGGCTTGGCCGGGCCATCCGGTCCGATACAGGTGTAATGACGAATCGCCCGATGCGATCAACGCCTTTTCCATTTCACGGATCTCTCTGAGCGGACCGGATGACCGGGTCCCGGGCGCCGAACGCCTCAAAATACGCGACCTTGCCGTGGCGGGCGATCAGCGCGACGGCACCGGGCACATGGCCGCTGGCGACCCGCTCCTTGAGGGCGGCGGATAGCCGGTCGAGGGCGACGGAGGAGAGGCCGACGTCTTCGGGTTCGCAGGTGGGGAGGGAAGCGGCGGTCATGGTGGGCGTTCCTGGATGTTTCTGGGGCCATCCTGGGGCCATCATCGCCCGAACCGGCCTTGGATTAAAGACCAAAGCAGGACCATGCGCGACGGCCGCGCACCATCTTGCCGCCTCTGCAAGATGGTGCGATCATCAGGAATGCGGCCTGACAGGACACTCAGCACCGCGCTGTTGTAGCATCGTCGGGGTCACGATCGTGCTATATTCTGGTCCGTCCCGCGATCTATGAACGGTTGCAGGAGCTGCCTGGGGAAGCCAGCGGCCATAGGCGCACCAATTCCGTACTTCACTGGCCACTGATTTTTTGGAACGTAATAGGTTCCGAAAAGCTTGTCCATCCAAGGCAGCATCGCGGCGTAGTTTTTGGAGATCCGCCCCTCGTTGGTGTGGTGCCAGTGGTGGAAGCCAGGAGAGGATATAAGCCGCTCAAGCCACCCGAAACGCCAACGCACATTGGCGTGAATGAAGAAACCCCAGAGAGTACCGATAAGGATGACCAGCAATGGCACCAAATCCAGTTTGCGCCCCATCGGTTGTGCCATGCCCAATGCGTACATGGGGATCAGGCCGCAGAGGCGAGTGAAGACCATGTCCACCGGATGCCCACGGGTGTTGACCAACCAGTCCATTTCCTCCGCGCCGTGGTGGATGGCATGGAAGCGCCACAACACAGGGACCTCATGCATCCAGCGATGACCCCAATAAGCGCCGAGGTCTCCAACGATCAGAGCTGCCACGAGACGTGTCCACAGCGGCATACCCGACACCCACTCATGAAGTCCCCCCGGCACAACGCCGTGCAGCCCCCCGGCGATAACCGCCATTGTCGGGACCAGGAGCAGCCCGGGCGCGACACCGCTGAGAAAGTAATAGGCGATATCTGTGAAAAATGCCTTACGGAAGACCTTCTGAGGATGCAGAGCCCAGACCCTTTCCAGCGGCACGAAAATCATCAATAGCAGCACCAGCCAGGCACTCAGCCGGACGACAGCCAACCCGAACGGCGGGAGCTGAGATCGCAGTTGTCGGAGCGTTTCCATGCCGGTCCAAAAAAGCGAGGCAGTCAGAGGTGGAGCAGTGCAGTTCAGGCGGCTCTC
>CALFNB010000478.1 GCA_937902425.1 uncultured Acetobacteraceae bacterium
CAATACCGTGACATTATGGCTTTTGTGGATATAGCTGCTCATGCCCCATCATAAGAGCGCAGCAAGCTGCGGGGAATATATCCCGAAAGGGATTAACATCGTGCAGCGGGTTTTGCCTGGATTTAGCGCACCTTGTACGCCTTTGCGCGCTTGCCGGTCCAGCCCATGATCAGCAAGGTGAAGACGTTGCGGGTTAGGTCGAAGGAACGATAGCCGTCAGACTTCGAGACCCGGCCATAGCCGATCAGCATGATGGTGCCGCGAATCCAACGAAAAGACACGAACAGAGTGCAAGCTGGTGGTGATTTCCGCAAAGGGTTTTCTCACGGAATGCTTCCGCCGACATCCGGCGCCCGCTGCCCCGCCGCTGGCCGATGTTGCCGCCAAGACTCAGCTCGCCCGATTTCTTCCACCCGCGCCGGTTTCCGCTTGCCCTGATTTCTCTACGTGATAACCGGTTTATCACGTAGAGTTCAACCTATTGGTTTTATTGGAGAATTTTCAGATTACCGCCCCATACTGTAGGATTGCGAGCGACTCGACCTCGTCCAGCGCGATCCACTCTGACCGCGGACGAGTGCTGAGATGCCACATTGGCATCCGGAGCTTGATAGTTGACGGCCATGCCAGGCTGACCTCTCCGGGCATGTTCATCGAAAGTCGAAGGATATCCCCCAACCCTGGCCCGACCTGAGGCAACGCATGTTCCGCTCTGACGCGGTAATCGTCATCGACCACCTCCCAATTGTCACCGCCCCGCATATCCCTTACCCGGAGCCCAACAGCGTCCCCGCCCACCCACGGAGCCCAAATGCGACAACCCACCTGGCAGGCGCGAGTCTTCGACGCGTTGAAAGCCGCCCATGTCTCGATCGTCGGCTATGTCCCCGACGCCGGCCACGCCCACCTCATCCAGGCCGCGCACGCCGACCCGGACATGACCGCCGTCGTGCTGACCACCGAGGAAGAGGGCATCGCGCTGACCGCCGGCGCCTGGCTCGGCGGGCAACGCGCGGTGCTGCTCATGCAGTCGTCCGGCGTCGGCAACTGCATCAATATGCTGTCGCTGCCGGTCACCTGCCGCATGCCGTTCCTGACCCTGGTCACGATGCGCGGCGAGTGGGGCGAGTTCAACCCATGGCAGGTCCCGATGGGCACCGCGACGCCGCATGTCCTCGCCCAGACCGGGGTGCATGTGCGCCGCGCCGACCACGCCGAGGATGTCGCTGAGATGGTCGCCGCCTCCGCCGCGCTGGCGTTCGACAGCCACATCCCGGTGGCCGTGCTGTTCTCGCAACGCCTGATCGGCGCCAAGGTGTTCGTGAAATGACCCAGGCCGCACCGAACAAGCGCGACGACGGCACCCTGGACCGCCGCGACGTCGCCGCCATCCTGCTGCGGGACCCGGGCGACCTGCTGGTCGTTACCGGCCTCGGCGCCGCCACCTACGACGTCGGCGTACTCGGCGACCGTGAGCAGAACTTCTACCTGTGGGGCGCGATGGGCGGCGCCGCGATGATCGGTCTCGGTCTGGCCCTGGCGCAACCGAAGCGGCGCGTGCTGGCGATCACCGGCGACGGGGAGATGCTGATGGGCATGGGTTCGCTGGCCAGCATCGCGGCGGCGCGGGCGCCCAACCTGGCCATCGCCGTGCTCGACAACGCGCGCTTTGGCGAGACCGGATCGCAGCACAGCCACACCGGCCTGACCACCGACCTCGAAGCGGTCGCCGCCGCATGCGGCTGGGCCGCCACGGCGACCGCGCGCGACATGGCGGCGGTCGAGGCGCTGCGGCTGCGCCTGCGCACCGAGCCGCTGTTCGCCGTGATCCGGATCAACGCCGACGAAAAGCCACGCTTCATCCCGCCGCGCGATGGCGCCTACGTCACCGAGCGGTTCCGTCGCGCCCTGGGAATTGTTGAAAATTAGATACTTTTGACTATGATAGGCACAATTTTTCGTGATGCTACAGCCTTGGAACGCCTCATGAGACGGTATGAAACATACTGGTACTGGCGCGACGCCTGGATTTCGGGCATGGTTGTCCATACGGGGGAAGCATTCACGATAATCGCGGCAAGGCATCGCCCGCGTTTCGTCTGATGGGTAAATGCAAAACATGATCTTTTGGCGGCAACGACTCACGAGAGCCTGGCTGGTGCTGTGCGCGATCGCGGTGCTTTCACATGGCCCCGAACTCGCCTTCGCGCAAAGCCAAGGAACGGCGGGAACGGCGGCACCACCGTCAGTGCCGGTCAGCGTCGCCCCGGTCGTCCGCAAGGACGTGCCCGACTATCTTCTCGGCCTGGGCACGGTGCTGGCCCTGCAAACCGTGCAACTGCGGAGCCAGGTCGATGGCGTGCTCCTGAAAGTGCCGGTCACCGAGGGCCAGGACGTCAAACAAGGCGACGTGCTCGCCATCATCGACCCCCGCCCCTATCAAGCGGCACTTGATGCCGCGATCGCCAGGAAGCAGCAGGATCAGGCGCAGCTTGTGTCGGCGAAGGCCGACGTGGTGCGCTACACGTCGCTCGCCGCGAAACAGGTCGCCTCGGAACAGCAATTGGAGGTCGCGCAGGCGAAGGCCGGTCAACTCACGGCCGCCATCGCCATGGATCAGGCGCAGATCGACAGCGCGAAACTCAACCTGACCTGGTGCTACATCACCGCGCCGTTCGATGGCCGGGTGGGCTTGCGGGAGATCGATCCCGGCAACTTCATCCGCTCGGCCGAGGTAACGCCATTACTGCCGGTGTCGCAATTGCGGCCGATCTCGGTGACATTCACGGTGCCGCAGGACAGCCTTCCGGCGATCCAACGCGCGCTGGCGGCGGGCAAACCGCCGGTCACGGCCTTCACCAGCAACGGCCGCACGGAACTCGACCGCGGCACGGTGCTGACGGTCGACAACGCGATCGACGCGACGACCGGAACCATCAAACTCAAGGCGACGTTCCCGAACGCCGATTACCAGCTGTGGCCGGGTCAGTTCGTCAACACGAGGCTGCTGATCAGCACCAGCAATGGCGCTCTGACGGTGCCGTCGGCGGCGGTGCGGCATGGCCAGGACGAACTCTACGTTTATGTCGTGAAACCCGACCAGACCGTGTCCCGCCAGGTGGTTGAGGTCGCGCGCGACGACGGCGTGACGTCGGTCGTCACGAAAGGATTGGAAGACGGCCAGCTCGCCGTCACCGACGGTCAATCCCGCCTGCAGAACGGAGTGCACGTCGCCGTCGTCAACGGCACCCCGAAAGAGGCCGCCAACCCGCCGCGGACAGGCGGCTGAACCTGGTCCAGGACGAAGCCAGACATGAGCATTTCAACCCCCTTCATCCAGCGCCCGGTCGCGACCTCGTTGTTCATCGCGGCTCTGGTGCTGGTCGGGCTCGCCGCCTATCCGATGTTGCCGGTGGCGCCGTTGCCGCGCGTCGACTTCCCGACGATCAGCGTGAACGTGAAGTATCCGGGCGCCAGTCCCGAAACAATGGCCAGCACCGTGGCGCAGCCGTTGGAGCGGCAGTTCGCGATCATCCCCGGCATCGCGCAAATGACCTCGGTCAGCGTGGCGGGTTCGTCGTCGATCACGATCCAGTTCGATCTCGACCGTAACATCGATGGCGCCGCGGGTGACGTGCTGGCGCAGATCAATGCCGCCACCGGGTCGTTGCCGAAGAACCTGCCCTCGCCGCCGACCTACTGGAAAGTCAATCCGTCCGAAGCGCCGATCATGATCCTGGCGCTGCAGTCGGACAGCGAGCCGATGATCGAGGTCGACGATTACGCCGATACCGTGCTGGCGCAGCAGATCTCGCAACTCGCCGGTGTCGGCCAGGTGTTCATCGCCGGCGAACGGAAACGTTCGGTTCGCGTTCAGGTGGATCCATTGAAACTCGCCGCCATGGGCCTGACCATGGAGGACGTGCGCCAGGTGTTGAGCGTCTCGACGGCCAATGCCCCCAAGGGACAAATCGATGCCACCGACCGGGCCTACTCCATTTATGACAACGACCAACTCACCAAGGCGTCCGAGTATGAGAATGTCATCGTGGGCTGGCGGGCGGGGGCGCCGATTCGCGTCCGTGACATCGGTCAGGCCGCCGATGCCTCCGAGAATCGCTTCGTGGGCGGCTTTCAAAACGGCAAAGAAGGCGTCATTCTGCTGATCTTCAAGCAGCCCGGCGCCAACGTCATCGACACGGTCGAGCGCATCAAGGCCACCTTGCCTCGGCTCGAGGCCTCGATCCCCCCTTCGATCAAGGTCGCTACCATCGTCGATCGCACGCAGACCATCCGCGCCTCGCTGTCCGAGGTGCAGTTCACCCTGATGCTGTCGATCTGCCTCGTGGTGATGGTGATCTTCCTGTTCCTGCGTAACGTCTGGGCTACCATCATTCCGTCCATCACCGTCCCGGTGGCGCTGATCTGCACCTTCGCGATGATGTATTTGATGGACTACAGCCTGGATAATCTGTCGCTGATGGCACTGACGATCGCGGTTGGGTTCGTCGTCGACGACGCCATCGTCATGCTGGAAAACATCTACCGCCATATCGAGGAAGGCATGCGACCGATGGAGGCGGCGCTGCAAGGCGCCGGGGAAATCGGCTTCACCATCGTGTCGATCAGCGCATCGCTGATCGCGGTCTTCATTCCGCTGCTGCTGATGGGCGGCATCGTTGGCCGGCTGTTCCGCGAGTTCGCGATGACCGTCACCATCGCGGTGGTGGTCTCGGCGATCGTATCGCTGACGCTGACACCGATGATGTGCTCGCGCTTCCTGCATCACCACCAGGGCGGTCACAATTTCCTGTATCGGATCATCGAGAAATTCTTCGTCGGTCTGATCTCGGGTTACCGCCGGACGTTGGATATCGCGCTGCGGTTCCACGTCATCACTTTCGCGACCTTCCTGGTGACCGTCTTCCTGACGGTGTATTTGTTCATCATCGCCCCGAAAGGTTTCTTCCCGGCGCAGGACACCGGCGTGATGATCGCCACCAGCCAGATGGCGGAGGATATCTCGTTCCAGCACATGGGTGAGATTCAACGGAAACTCACCGATGTCATCGCCGCCGACCCGGATACCGCGGCATATGCCTCGAACTGGGGGACCAACGTCTCCGGCTACACGCTGAATAACGGCCGCGTTTTCATCGCGCTGAAACCGTGGGACCAGCGTGTCGGCGGCTCCGTCCAGAGTTATATCGCGCGCAACCGCGCGAAGCTGGCCAAGATCGAGGGCGGCCAGTTGTTCATGCAGTCGGTCCCGGATGTCCGGGTGGGCGCCAAAATCTCCAAGACCGAGTACCAGTATACGCTGCAGGACGCCGACCTGAATGAACTCTTCAGCTGGGCGCCGAAGATATTGGCCAGACTGCAAGACCTGCCGATGCTGCGCGATGTCACCACCGACCAGCAGAACGGCGGCACCACCGCGACGATCGTCATCGACCGCGACCAAGCCGCGCGGTTCGGCATTCAGCCGCAGGTCATCGACGACACGCTGTACGACGCGTTCGGACAACGCCAGGTCGCGCAGTATTTCTCGCAGGTGAACTCCTACCACGTGGTTCTGGAGGTCATGCCCGGCCAGTCGTCGGACATCGAAACAATCAACAAGCTGTATGTGAGATCCAATACCGGTGCGACGGTGCCGTTGAGTTCGTTCGTGAAATGGACCACGGTACCGGTCAAGCCGCTTTCGATCAGCCATCAGAGCATGTTTCCGGCGGTGACCATCAGCTTCAATTTGGCGCAGGGCGCGGCTCTGGGCGACGCGGTCACGGCGATCAACGCGGCGATGGCGGATATCCACACGCCGCTGTCGCTGCACGCATCATTCCAGGGCACCGCGCAGGCGTTCCAGGAGTCGTTGAAGAGCCAGCCCTATCTGCTCGCGGCGGCGTTCATCACGGTTTATATCATCCTGGGGATTTTGTACGAGAGCTTCATCCTGCCGATCACCATCCTCTCGACATTGCCATCGGCCGGTGTCGGAGCGCTGCTGATGCTGCGGCTCGCGGGTCTCGATGTTTCGGTGATCGCCATGATCGGCGGCATCCTGCTGATCGGCATCGTGAAAAAGAACGGCATCATGATGGTCGATTTCGCCATCTCGGCGGAGCGAACCCGAGGCCTCGAGCCATTGGAGGCGATTCGTCAGGCCTGTCTGTTGCGGTTCCGCCCGATCTTCATGACGACCATGGCGTCGATGCTTTCAGGCCTGCCGTTGATGCTGAGCACTGGCGCGGGTTCGGAACTGCGGCAACCGCTTGGCTACGCGATGGTCGGCGGACTGGCGTTGAGCCAGATCCTGACGCTCTACACCACGCCGGTCATTTATCTGTATATGTCGAGGCTGCAGAGGCTGGTGACGCGCCGGCCGGCGCGGATGCCGACGTTGGCGACGAAGATCGGCGACGCCGAGGCGGCGGACTGACGGAGCAGCCACACCAGCGGACCGTCGAACGCCGTCATTGATCGGACGGCCCGGGACATGATGGGAGAAGGGTGATCAGATTGGCGGCGCGACACACCCCGCATCCCGCCGCCAATCGTCCGTCCGCTACTCGGCCGCCATCCGTTGTGCCGGCTTCAGTGCCAGCAGCGCTTTCGCCTCTTTCGCGACCCGCGTGCCCTCGAAGAAGTTCGGGTTTTGCGTGCCCCACAGCCGCACCGAGTTGCCGAAGACGAAGTTGCGGAAATCGTCGTCGGTGATGAACCCGTCCTCGACCAGTTCATACGCCTCCGGCAACGGATCACGCATATCGATCACATCGAAATGCCCGATGTCGGAGCTGTAGATCGCGTTCAGTTTCGCACCGAACGGATTGGCCTTGCCGAACGCGATGGAATTCATCCGATCGTCCGCCTCGCAGCCAAAATAGAACGGTGTCGAGAACAGATCGCACCAGTCTTCCTTCCGGGTGATCTTGCACTTCGAGAAATCGTCGATGTCCTCGACCCCACCGGTCCCTTGCAGTTCCGGATCCGGCCAACCGTCACGCTCTTTCAACGCGGCGGCGAGCTCGGCGTAACCGTATTTCTCGACGAGACTCATCAGCAGCGGACGATCGAGTTTGTCCGGCCGCATGTTTTCCAACGCTTTGGCATTGCGGCGTTCCCAGTGCTCGATCAGATCGCCGAACAACTGCGAGGCCCAACCGACGCCGCCTTCGAGGAAGGCGAAGCGCAATTCGGGGAAGCGCCGTGTGATACCGCCCAGGAAGATGCCTTTAGCGGCGGCGTGGCCGGCATCGGCGAAGTGGCCGATGTGGTTGTAGACGAAGTTGGTCGGCGAATTGCGCAGCGCCTGACTGCTGCCGGTGCTGTGGAACGTGGGCGCGATCTTCACTTCTCGACATTTCGCCCAGACCGGATCGTAGTCGTAAAGACCATCGACGCCGAACACTTCATACCAAACAGCGAACCGATCCGCTTCCGGATCTTTCTTCACCGCTTCGACCTGACGCGGGAACGCGCTGCCGAACATCCCGACCTTGGACCCGAGTTGTTTGGTGCTGAATTCAAGTTCGGCGATCGCCTCCTCCGGGGTGTGCATCGGAATGATCGCCGCGGGCGTCATGCGGTCGGACAGTTTTTCGAAATACTCCGCCGACACGATATTATACGCGTGGATGACCGCCCGCCTTGTCTCGTCATCCTTGATCCTGGGCAGCCGGAGACCGGCGGTCGGATAGACGATCGCGAAGTCCGCGCCGAATTCATCCAACCGGTCATACAGCATCCGCGGCATCATCGCGGTGGCGCGGTCCAGTGTGTTCCCGGTCTGGCGGGTCCAGAAACCCGGCATCGCGACGCGCCGCCGCTTGCGCTCCGCCATCGACAGGCTGAGCGAGGTCTTGGTCACGGCCATCGCCGCGAGGAACCCGTCGGCGGCCTTGTCGCCGCCCACCTTCCGCATCTTTTCCGCGAATACCGGGTCGTACTCGACCCAATGACCATCACCGTCGATCACGGGATGCTTAAGTCCCGCGCGAATCTCGGCGGGCGTCTGGTGTTTATGGCCTGTCATGTCGTCCTCCACATTGTCAGTGACGTCGAAGTCCTGATGGTTGGGCGCAAACGCAGCACCAACCGCCGTGCGAGTCAAATCGAGCCGGGGCCGGATCGGTCAGATCATGCGCAGATAGAACACCAGCGTGACAAATGCTGTCAGTACGACAACGAAACGGCGAACGAAGTGGGCCGACAGAACACGGGTCAATCGAGCCCCCAGATAACCGCCGATCACGCTGGCTCCGAGCATCGCCAGTGTCTCGGGCCAGCGCACCGCACCGGCGGCGATGAACCACAGCACCGCTCCGCTGTTCGTGGCGCTGGTCAGCAAGACCCGTGCTGGCGCCATGGACTTGAAATCATCATCCGCGGTGAGCAGACTCCAGGCGGCCATCATCATCAGCCCGACGGCGCCGCCGAAATAACCGCCATAGATCGAGATGACGAACTGAACGACCGGCAACGCTCCTGAACGGATGCGGATCACCCGGCGCAACGCGATGCCGGCGCGGGCACCGAATCCGAATGTCAGTGTGGCGAGCAGCAACAACCAGGGGATGACCACGTCGAACAAGTGCTCGGGCGTGGCCAGCAACAGTATCGCGCCAGCCAGCCCGCCGGCGATGCTGATTGGCGCCAGCACGGTGAGCCGAAAGCCTCCGATGCCGGCCAGTTCTCGTCGATACGCAAACGAACTGGCGATGGTGCCGGGGAACAGCGCGACGGTCGAAGACGCATTGGCGATGACGGGTGGCAGACCGGCGAACACCATGGCGGGAAACGTGACAAACGACCCGCCGCCGGCGACCGCGTTCATCGCGCCAGCGAAAAGACCCGCGGCGGCGAGGAGCGGAAGGTCCGTCATACCGCCAGTTATACCGTGAATGTCCCGGTCACGACAGCGCGTGGCACGGATGCCGGCCGCGTGCTTCGGTCAGCAAGGCTCAGGTCAGTTCGCGCTGCCCCCGACCGCCGTTAAGCCGGCCCGCGCGGTCATGCCGTCCTGCGTCGCAATGCCGCCGCTGGCACCGATCGCGCCAATCAGCTTGCCGTCCTTGACGATGGGATAGCCGCCCTCGGACGCCACGCCGCCGCTGATCGCGAGCAGGCCCAATATTCCTGGGATCGGTGGGCCGTTGGCACCGTTGACGCCGTCCTGGAACAGCTTGGACGGACGGCGGAACAGCGCGGCGGTGCGCGCTTTCGCCTGCGCGATCGCGATCGACGCGATTTGCGTGCCATCCATCGTCGCGTGCGCGATGAGATTGCCGGACGGGTCCACCACGGAGACCGCCATTTTCCAGTTGTGCATTTTCGCCTCGGTCACCGCGGCCATGATGCCTTTGTGGGCCTCATCCATATCGATCGGCGTGCCGTACGGAATATCGAACGGCATCGCCTCGGGAACCGCGGGCGCCGGCGTTTGGGCTTGTACGGTCTGAAACAGCGGTGCGGCGAGCAGTGCACCGAGAAACGCCGCGCGTGCGAACTTACGCATATCGTGGTTCCTCCCTTAACGTTGAGGCACGGTAACGGGCTGGCCTGGTGGCCGCAACCCCAGGTCAAATAAGCGAATTGATGCGGCTTCAGACCCCGTGTACGGCACAGACGAAGCCAATGGAAACGTTGTGTATCCATCACGTTTTAGCAAACCGCGCGCCTCGGTGGCTTCGTGTTCCCCGTCATTTTGGAAAGCGGTTAACATAATGCGGACCGCCGAACGTCAGACGGCGGGTGACTCGGCGTCCCGTAGCCAGGAGGAAACGATTCGAGCGTAATCGGCGAATGTCAGCTCATGGATTTCGATGCGTAGTTCCCGACACAACTCGGGAACGTCGGCCTCGAAACGATCGAAAAGTCGCTTGATTTCGGTCCCGCCAGGAATGGCCGGTTCACGCGGCGGCAGCGAATTCGAGAGCCAATTTCGAACCGCGGCCATGATTCGACCGGGATGATCGCCATGTGGCGTGATGTCCTGTCCCGAAATATCGCTGATAAACTTCTGGAATCGGAATGGATCGGTATCAAACACCAGGCAGGACTTTCGGCGTTGCCCACCGACTCCGAATCGTCTGGCTCCCAGAAACAGGCCGAGTTCAAAGGGCATATTGAACCGAGGCAACCCGTGTTCGTTCAATTCGACCCGCGAAATGTCGTGGATGCCCCAGCGGCAGGCCCCGATCAGCGCGGCGATTTTGTCGATCCTGGTCTGGCTCGCGTCGTCAATTTCAAGCGCGGAGCGCAGGATAAGGCCACACACGAAGACAACAAACACGATGGCGTCGGACAAGGGCCGATACGCCTGGTCGAACGGGCAGTTGATGAATACACCACGCTCGTAATCAGCATCTCGCTCGGCCTTCGTTCGGCGAGCGTCAGATGTCATTTTCCGCCGCGCGCCGGGCGATAACGGTCTTCACGGCCCGGTCGATAACTGGCGGCGAAATCCGATGAGGTCCTGGCGGCGCCGGTTGAATGGGGCGTGGCGTGAAGGTTTCAATTTTCGACCCGGAAGACCCGATCTGTCCGGTGAAGCGGTTCCGCGGTGCCTGCATGATCTGCACCACCGCCTGGTGATAGCCATCCGCTCGCGGACGCCAGCCGGAAACCGGGAGAACGCGGCCGTCGCGACTGGGAACGGCTTGAAGGTCGCCAACAAATCCCCACCACGAGCACTCTCTCAAGATAACCGGAATGATCAGCGCGCCCGAAGATCGGGACCGTTGCCTGATCGCGGGGCAGCTCAACGTGATAGAGGTATTCGGATGCCAGGTACTCGGGGCTCATGCATAGAACGAAGATACTCGCCCGCTCGATCGCGTCAGCTATTTCCTCCCGCCAGACTGTCCCAGCCGCGACCGAGGCGTCGGTCCAAAAGTCCATCGCCAGTTCCGCGCGTGCCGCGGGAATGAGGTGCAGCGAAAGCCGCCGCACCATCTCCTGGTCCGCGTGACTGTACGACAAATAGCCGCGAACATCGGTCAGTTCGTGGCTGGCGACGTCATGATCCATGAGCGCGACCGGACTGGATGCATGGCTCCGACGCTTCCGAGGGACGGTGCGATCGGGATATCTGCTTCACATCGGGCTCCTGACTTTGGACATCACCCGCACATGTGCGAAGTTCAGCCGCCATACCAGGTTCATACGCTACCCCGCCCCGAACACCCGTGCGAATATCCGGTCTACCGCACGGGTGTGCAGCGCGGGATCGAACGCCGCATCCAGTTCCACCGCCGACACGCGCCCCTTCACATCCGGATCGGCCGCCAGGTTCGCCCGGAAACCACGTCCTTCGGGCGTTCCCAGTTTCGTCCACGTCGCCATCGCGCACCGTTGCGTGATCTCGTACGCGGCTTCGCGTGAGATCCCGGACCGCGCCAAAGCCAACAGCACCTCCCCGGAATAGACCACGCCGCCGAGACTATCGAGGTTGGCCCGCATTCGCTCCGGATACACCAGCAGCCGGTCCAGCATCCCCGCCAGCCGCATCAGCGCGAAATCCAATGTCACCGTCGTGTCGGGACCGATCACGCGTTCGACGCTGGAGTGGCTGATGTCGCGTTCGTGCCATAGCGTCACGTTCTCCAGCGCCGGCACGACAGCGGAACGAACGATGCGCGCGAGGCCACACAGATTTTCGCTCAACACCGGGTTTCGCTTGTGCGGCATCGCCGAGGAACCCTTTTGGCCGGGATGGAAGAACTCCTCCGCTTCCCGGACCTCACTGCGCTGCAAATGGCGGACTTCGGTGGCCAGCCGTTCGATCCCGCTCGCGATGACCGCCAGGGTCGCGAAGAACGCGGCATGGCGGTCGCGCGGGATGATCTGGGTCGAGATCGGCTCCGGCCGCAGGCCAAGCGCGGCGGCGACGTACTCTTCAACCGACGTATCGAGGTGGGCGAAAGTGCCGACCGCGCCACTGATCGCGGCCACGGCGATTTCCTCGCGCGCCGCCAGCAGGCGGGTCCGGCCGCGATTGAATTCCGCGTAATGACCGGCGAGTTTCAGCCCGAACGTGGTGGGTTCCGCGTGGATGCCGTGACTGCGGCCGATCGTCAGGGTGTATTTGTGTTCAAACGCACGCTTCTTCAGGGCCGCGAGAACCGCGTCCAGATCCTTCAGCAGCAGATCGGCGGCCTGCGTCAGTTGCACGGACAAACAGGTGTCCAGCACGTCGGAGCTGGTCATGCCGAGATGCACGAAGCGGCTGTCCGGGCCGATGGCCTCGGCGAGCCAGGTCAGGAAGGCGATGACGTCGTGGCGGGTTTCCCGCTCGATGGCGTCGATGCGCTCGATATCGGCGGGACCGATGGCGGCGAGTTTCGGGGCGCCCTGCTCGCGGATGGCGCGGGCGGCGGACTCCGGGATGGCACCGGCGCGGGCCATGCCTTCGGCGGCGAGGGCCTCGATCTCGAACCAGATGCGGTAGCGGTTTTCCGGACTCCAGATACCGGCCATTTCCGGGCGGCTGTAACGGGGAACCATGCGGCCCTCAATGGAAAACGGGGTGTGATTTCGGCACGCGTGGAGTAACACGGATCCCTCACCAGCGTCGAGGATCGTGGACCGTTCATGGATTTCGCTGGATGGTCGACTGGCCTGGCAGTGCTCGCCCAGGTGATGATGATAGACGTGGCGCTGGCGGGGGACAACGCGGTTGTCGTGGGGATGGCGGTAGCCAGCCTGCCGACGCACCACCGCCGCTCGGCGATCCTGCTGGGGATTGGCGGAGCAACCGTGTTGCGCGTCGGACTCGGCGTGGTGGCGCTGCGGCTGCTGGACATCATCGGCCTGACGCTCGCCGGGGGCCTGCTGCTGATGTGGGTCTGCTGGCGCATGTACCGCGAGTTGCGGGCGGCTCGGCGGTCGCATGGCGCTTCTGGGCCCGGGAAAACGTTACGCCAGGCGATGATCCAGATCATGATCGCGGATCTGTCGATGAGCCTGGACAACGTGCTCGCGGTCGCCGGGGCGGCGCATGGTCACCCCTGGGTCCTGGCGACCGGGCTGTTCTTCTCGGTCGTGCTGATGGGCGTCGCGGCGACGGCGATCGCGCGGCTGCTGGACCGGTTTCGCTGGATCGGGTGGATTGGGCTGCTGATCGTGCTGTACGTGGCGTCGCAGATGATCTGGACCGGGGGGTGGGATGTGTTCCGGGCAACGCCGATGCAGTGGCGGTACATGTGACCCAGGGTGGGTGACCCAGGCTGGGTGACCCAGGGTGGGAGATCCAGGGTTGGTGATCCAGCGTTGGTGATCCAGCGTTGGCGCCCGGGCTCGATATTGGGCGCTTTATTCGTCCAAGGCATCCTTAAGCACCGCGCGCAGTCCGGCCCGGACTTCGACACGGTCCGCCTCTGAAAGTTCGCCAACGCGGACCGCCAGCCTCGCGTCCAGAACGGTGATTTTGCTGGTGCGAACGACGCAGGCATGGTCCAGACCGCCCAGAGCAAGGTCGGAGATCGCGACGTCAAGCGGCCACCTTCCGCTGGGTGCGCTGGTGATCATCACCACCCACAGAACCGCGAAGTCGCCGTGCATGGCCGGGATGGCGGCAACCAACCCCGGCCGCCGACGTGTCCTGGCCTCGTCGGCGAACGGAAAATCGACGCGCACGATATCCCAAACCGCGATGCCTACGGGGCGAGGTGACACCGCATCCATCGCTTACAGGTTCGCGAAGGCCTCATCGTCTTCGGGTGTATCCCACTCCCAGAACGTGGCGAACGGATCCTCGAACGGGGCGCCGGGCTTTGGGATTCTGGGAGCGGCCTTCGTCAGCAGGACGCGACCGTCTTCGATCACGTACGCGATCTCATCGCCCGGATGCACCCCCAACGCGCCGCGCACCGCCTGTGGGATCGTCGTCTGCGCCTTGCGGGTAAGCTTACTGGTGATCATGCGGTGCCCCTTTGACCTGGGCCTGGGTATGGATAATCCTTACCAGGGTCAAGGCTCGGCTCCGGCGGGCCTTGTCTCAGCGTGAGAGGCTGCCCGTCGTTGGTCCTCGCGGAGACAGCCATATCTCCGCATGGCCCCGCGCCCGGACTTATTCCGGTGCCGGCATCGCCGAAATGATCACCTGTGCGTACGCGTAAGGATACTCATCCGTCATGGTCAGCGCCACCTGTGCCACCATCCCCGGCGGCGTGATCGCGCGCAACCGCACCCCTGCCCCACCGGTCATCCGCAAAGTCGGCTGCCCACTCGGCAAATTCACCACGCCGAGGTCGGAGAAGAACACGCCTTCGCGGAATCCGGTGCCAAGCGCTTTCGACGCCGCCTCCTTCGCCGCGAAGCGTTTGGCGAACGTCGCGGCGCGGATCCTCTCCGTCCGGCGCATCGCTTTCGATCGTTCGGTTTCGGTGTAGATACGTTCCAGGAACTTATCGCCGTATTTCTCGATGACTTTCTCGATCCGGCGGATGTCGCAGATGTCCGAGCCCAGGCCGAGGATCATCAGTGGGTGGCCCGTTCCACGGCCTTGACGCCACCGGCGCCACGCAGGCCGGCGATCACCTTGGACAAGTGCGCCGTATCGCGCACGTCGACATCGATCAGCGCTTCCATGAAATCCTGCTGACGATTGACGATTTTCAGATTGGCCACCGATCCGTCCTGCCGGGCGATCGCGTTGGTCATGTTGGCCAGCGCCGCGTTCTCGTTGTCCGAGATCACGCTGATCCGCGCCGTGTGAGGCACGCCCTTGCCATCCGGCCCGCCCTTACCGACGACCTCATAATTCCAGTCGACATCGATGAAACGTTCCGGCGTGGCGGCGAAACCGGTCAGCGTCTGGCATTCGCGGCCATGGATGGTCACGCCCTTGCCGGTGGTCACGATACCGACGATGTCGTCGCCCGGAACCGGATGGCAACAACCGGCGAACGAATACGCCATGCCCGGCACGAGGCCGGTGACCGGCATGTCGTTGACCAGCCGCGTCGGCGACCGCCCCGAGCGCGGCAGCAATGGCGCCATCATCGGCCGAGCGTGACTCTGCCGCAGTTCCGGCCACGCCGCGTGCACCACATCCTTCGGCGCCGTGTTGCCATTGCCGACCGAAACGTACAAATCGTCGAGCACGGTGAACTTCAGCGTCTTCAGCGCGGGTTCCAGCACCTTTTCCGAACCATCGACACCCGCCTGACGGAACGCCTTGGTCAGCTCGGCGCGGCCGGCGGCACGGGATTGCTCGCGCTGTTCGGCGTGGATAAAGCGGCGGATGCGCGCGCGCGCCTTGCCGGTGACGACGAACCGTTCCCATTGCGGCGAGGGCGTGCCTCCGCGAGCGGTCATGATCTCGACCTGATCGCCGTTCTGCAATTGATGCCGCAGCGGCAACAGGCGTCCATTCACCTTGGCGCCGACGCAGGTATCGCCAACCTGACTGTGCACCGCATAAGCGAAATCAACCGGCGTCGAGCCATTGGGCAATTGAATCAACTGCCCCTTCGGCGTGAAGCAGAACACCTGATCGCCGTATAATTCCAGTTTGGTGTTTTCCAGGAATTCATCCGACGACGAAGAATTTTCCAGAATTTCCAGCAGGTCCTGCACCCAGCGGAACCGCTGAAGGTCTTTCTTGTCGGTGCGCCCGTCCGGCGTTTTGTAAATCCAGTGCGAGGCGACCCCGTTCTCGGCGATGTCGTCCATGTCGTCGGTGCGGATCTGGATTTCTATCTTTTGATTGCGCGGTTCACGCAACGTGACGCCGGTGTGCAGGCTCTGATAGCCGTTCGATTTCGGGGTCGAAATGTAATCCTTGAACCGTCCGGCGATGACCGGATAGGCGGAGTGGATCGCACCCAGCGCGGCATAGCAATCGGCTTTGGTTTTCACCACGACGCGGAATGCCATGATATCCGACAGTTGCTCGAACGCGACGTTCCGGCGGTGCATCTTTTCCCAGATCGACCAGGCGGATTTCTCGCGGCCCTGGACTTCGACCGCCTCGACGCCGGCGTCGCGGATCACCTTGGCGAGCTCGCGCCGCACCTCATCGATCACGTCGGCACCCTGGCCACGCAGGAAGTTGAGGCGGGCCTGGATGGTGGCGTAGGCCTCGGGGTCGAGTTGCATGAAGGCCAGGGTCTGTAGTTCGTTCTTCACCTGCTCCATGCCGATGCGTTCGGCGAGCGGAGCATAGATCTCCATCGTTTCGCGGGCGATGCGTTTACGCCGGTCGTCGTCGCGCACGAAATGCAGGGTGCGCATGTTGTGCAACCGGTCGGCCAGCTTGACCAGCAGCACGCGGATGTCGCGGCTCATGGCCAGCACGAGCTTGC
>CALFNB010000479.1 GCA_937902425.1 uncultured Acetobacteraceae bacterium
CCGTACCGCGCGCTGCCGGCGTTGATCGTGCCGGTGTTGCCCAGGCTGCCGCCGCCGGCCACGGTGACCGTCGTGTCGATCAGGCCGGCGTTGCCCAGCGTGCCCGCGTCGCTCAGCAAGACGCCGCTGCCGATGGTGTCGGTGCTGTCCAACTGCCACTTGGCGCCGCCGTCGACGGTGATCGTGCCGAAACCGGTGAAGCTGGTGGCGAAGCCGCTCAGCGTGCCGGTGGCGCCATCGCCTTGCGCCAGCTCCAGCGCATTGCTCCCGCCGCCGCCCGAGACCTTGCCGATGAAGACCGCCCCAGGATCTACGATCACCCGATCGGCGAACGTGCCGACGAACTGCACCGCGCCGGGGGCGCCGCCGATCGTGCCGGCATTCGTCACGGTGCCCGCACCGCCGCTGATGTAGACCCCGACATTGGCGGTCCCGGTGATCACGCCCCCGGCCGCGTTGCTGACCGAGCCGCCGGCGAACAGGACCACGCCATCGGTCTGGCTGGTGATCGAGCCGGCATTGGTCACGCTCCCGGCCGCACCCCGGATCCGTATGGCGTAGTGCGATCCGCTGATCGTGCCAGTATTATTGATCGTTCCGCCGGCTTTCAGATCGATACCGTTACTACCTGCCGCGGAACCTCCTGAAACGGTGCCGGCGTTGGTGATTGTCCAGGCCTGCGTCGATGCGCCATAGATTGCCGTGCCGCCGTTCGTCTCCACTCCGCCCGAGGGGGTGATGCTCAGCGGATTGCCGCTGCCGGTCAGGACGTACTCCGATAGCGAAATAGTGCTGATGGTCTTTGGCATTGTATATTTTTTCCGTTTCAAACGCCGCGATAGCCGACCCAACTACGGTCGGCCTACAACCCAGATAAGCCGCGCACCGTCAAGTCCTCCAACCTCGCGTCGCAGGCGCAATCTCGCAAAGAATCTTCTTGACACGGGAAAGTGTTGCGCGACTCGGACAATCGATTCCGCCCCGGCGGGTAGCCTCCCATCTTGTATTCCAGACTTATTCAATGTCGGGCTTCAAACAGATGAGCGAACGGCTCGTGAACAATTGCGGTCGGCGCGAGGACGAAAGAGGGCTTTTTCGACGTGCGCCAGTTCGCTGCTGATCGGACTGACTTATTGGACGTGCAAGGCCATGATTTCATAGGGCTGATTTTTCGTCCAGTAACTTACCCTTTGAGAAACCGAGCTTCTCCCGGCCATCCAACGACGACGCTGAAAGCCGCACCATTTGAACGTCGGGAGCACGCACAGCATGGCGCGGACCTCAGTCGCGAGTCCGGGGCGCCCCAAACAAACTCGGCCCTACGCATCCTCGCGCCTCTCGCGGCGGTCCCTCAACAACGTTTCCACCAGGCGTTTCAATCCAGGCAAGTCATTGTTGGCCGTTTCCCAAACAACGCTCCAGTCAACATCAAAATAACCATGGATAATTTTATTACGTATCCCGCGCATCTCAATCCACGGCAACTCCGGATGGCCATCGACGAATTCGGAGGACATGGCCCTGATCTGGTTCGCCGCCTCGCCAATGATCTCCAAATTCCGAACAACCGCGTCCTGGGTGCGCGCATCCCGCTGGAAACCGGCGAAATCATGAGTATCCCGGAGATAAGTCGTCACCCGGACAATCGCCTCCACGATATGTTCGAGGTAATCCTCAACCCGCTCGGGATGCTTCACAGAGGCTGCGCCTCTCGCAAGACTCGATCCCGAAATTTCAGCGACAGGAATCCCGGCGTCAGCACGGAGACCGGAACGCGCGGCAATTCCCGTGCTTCATGTTCCAGACCCGCGAGCGTGAACAGTGTCGTCGCCTCTCCGCGATCGACCAGCAAATCCAGATCGCTGTCGTCGGTATCGGTCCCCGTCAGAACCGAGCCGAAAACGCGCGGCCGCCTCACGTCGTACCGGCGGACGAGTTCGCGCAGTTCGTCGCGATGGGCGGCCAAAGCCTCAGAAGGTCTCATCACCCCAAACTAAGCGGTCCCGCTTCCCACTTCAACAAATCATCGGCCCCGCGCCACCACGGCCAAACCCGCGCCCACCACGACCACGATCACCGTCGCCAGTGCGTAGATCTCCGGCGTCACGCCCAGTCGGGTCGCCGAGAAAACCAGCATCGGCAACGTCGTCGCTCCTGGTCCGCTGGTAAAGCTCGCCACCACCACATCGTCCAGCGACAAGGTGAACGCCAGCAGCCAGCCCGCCACCAGCGCCGGCATCAGCAACGGCGCGGTCACCGCGACGAACACCTTCCATGGTGGCGCGTACAAGTCGGCGGCGGCCTCCTCCAGCGCGGTACCCATATCAGCCAGCCGCGCCCGCGCCACCACGGCGACGTAAGCGACCGAGACCGAGGCATGCGCGATCGTCACGGTTCCGGCCCCTCGCCCCGACGGCCATCCCGTCGCCCGTTCCAGCAGCACGAACAGCAGCAACAGCGCCAGGCCGGTGATCACCTCGGGCAGGATCAGCGGCGCGAACAGTGCCGCCTCGAACGCCGCCCGCCCGCGGAACCGCCCGAAACGGGCCAGCGCCAGACCCGATGCCGTCCCCACCAGCAGAGCGATCGACGCGGAGACGGCGGCGATCCGCAACGACAGCAACGCCGAGTCGATCAGCGCCTCATGGTGGAACAGCACCCAGTACCAGTGCATGGAGAACCCAGACCACGACGTGACCGAGCGCGACTCGTTGAAACTGAACCCAATCAGGAACGCGATCGGCAGGTACAGAAACGCATAACAGACGATCAGCCATGGGATCAGGGTTCGGCGCGATGTCATGATACTCTCAATGCGGGTCAGGCGTGTCGGAGCCTGTTCGGATTTGTCTTCTGGAACGCTCGATCGAACTGACCGGGGTTTCCTGTCTCGATCATGGACGCAATGTCGCGCGGCGCAAGGATACCGGACCTTGCGCGGTCCACCTCCAGGATCCTCTTCCGTGGAGACCTGACCGAAGTTCGGAACCGTGACTGCTGGCACAATCCCGTTTCACGGCAAGCTCCGATGGGTAGCGAGCTGCCATGTGGGATTTCCTGATATGACCGCCGCATCGCGTCAAAGGAAAACCTGATTATGTACCATCCTCAGCTACCGCCATCGCCGAAACCGTCGGTGAGCCGGCGAATCCGGCCCGGCCCGGCGCTGTTTGAGGTGACCGCCACCGGCGTGTGTGGTCTGGAGGACGTTCGAGGGTAAGCCGATAGCAAGAGGCGGAAGCCTCAACATGCTGATTTCACCCGGTTTATTGGCCGTGGGATGTGGCTGAGGAAAGTGGGTAATCAGGAAGGAAAATGCGCCCAGAGGGAGGCCAGGGGGGAGATGGATCCGGCGAACGGCGCATGACCCGGTCACTCACCGGCTCGGATGGTTCGTGCCCTCGCCGTCCAGCCGATTGGGCGTTGGGAATCCGCGTCAGTCCCACTATAAAGGCGCACAATCGGAAAACTCCAGGTGACACGACCCATGGCCACGACAAGCCGGGCGACGACCAGCCGATCCACCCGACCGGGCTCCGTCGCCGGCCGGTCACGCCTCGGCGGTCACACCCCCGAGCTGATCGGCCTGGCGCTGGCCTGCGCCGGCCTCGCGCTGCTGATCGCGCTCGCCTCCTACGATCCGCACGATCCATCGCTGAACACCGCGTCGTCCGGCGCGACGCACAACCTGGTTGGGCCGTTGGGTGCCGTGCTCGCCGACCTGCTGCTGCAAAGCTTCGGTTTCGCCGCCGCGCTGCCCGGATTGACCATGCTCGTCTGGGCCTGGCGGCTCGTCTCCCGCCGCGGCATGGGCTCGGTCGCGGTCCGGCTGGCGTCCCTTCTGGGTTCCATTCCGGTCGCCGCCGCCGTGCTGGCCTCGCTCGCGTCGGCCGGCGCGATGACCTGGCCCACCCTGGCCGGACCGGGCGGCGCGTCCGGGCGCCTGTTGGCGGAGGCAACCTTCCGCGCCAGTGGCCGCCTCGCCGGGCCGGCGGGCGAGGTGCTGGCGTGGATGGGAGGGGTCGGTCTCTCGGTCGTCCTGGTGGCCCTGGCGCTCGGCCTGACGGTATCCGAATGGCGGTCCGCTGGCCGGGCGGCGAAACAGGCCGCGCGGGCCACGGCGCGCGGCGGCCGCTCGGGCTGGCGATGGATGGGGTTTGGTCTGCCGGTGCCGTTCCGGATGCCCAACTTCCGCCCGATGGTGTTTCGCGACCGGCCCGCGCCGGCTTATGCCGAACCGATGGACGTTCCCATGGACATCCGGCCGGAGTACCAGCCGCTCGACCCTGAGCCCGCGATGGACCGGCCGATGGAACCGCGTGTCACCGTGCCGCGCGGCCAACCGGCCCGTACCCGGGTCCGTTCAGGTCTGCTGGTTGGCACCGGGCAACAAGGGACACTGCCATTACAGGAAGCCGGTTGGCGGTTTCCGCCGCTCTCGTTGCTGCATCCGCCGCCGCCGCGCTCCGAGGCCGGGCCCACGCACGAAGCGCTGGAGGGCAACGCGCGGCTGCTGATCAAAGTGCTGGCCGACTACGGCGTGAAAGGCGCCATCGTCAATTTCCAGCCCGGTCCGGTGGTGACTCTGTACGAGCTGGAGCCGGAGCCGGGGATCCGCAGCGCGCGGGTGATCGGCCTCGCCGACGACGTGGCCCGCAGCCTGTCGGTGACCGCGGTGCGCATCGCGACCGTGCCGGGCCGTAACGTGATCGGCATCGAGGTGCCGAACGCCAAACGCGACACCGTGTACCTGAGCGAAATCCTTTCCAGCGAGGAGGTTCGCAAACACTCCGGCCGGTTGCCGATCGCGTTGGGCAAGAATATCGGCGGCCAGGCGGTGGTGTCGGACCTGACGCGGATGCCGCACCTGATGATCGCGGGCACCACCGGCTCGGGCAAGTCGGTCGGCGTCAACGCGATGATCCTGTCGTTGCTGTACCGGTTATCGCCGGATCAGTGCCGCATGATCCTGATCGATCCGAAGATGCTGGAACTGTCGATTTATGACGGCATCCCGCATCTGATGGCACCGGTGGTCACCGAGCCGGCGAAAGCCGTGACCGCGCTGAAATGGGTCGTGCGCGAAATGGAACGCCGCTACCGGGCGATGAGCCAGCTCAGCGTGCGCAACATCGGCGGCTACAACGAACGCGTCGAGGACGCGCGCCGCAAGGGCGAGGTGGTCACGCGCCGCGTACAGACCGGGTTCGATTCGGAAACCGGCAAGCCGACGTTCGAGGAACAGCCGCTGGCGCTGGAGCCGTTGCCATTCATCGTCGTGGTGGTCGATGAGATGGCCGACCTGATGATGGTCGCCGGCAAGGAGATCGAAGCGGCGGTGCAACGGCTGGCGCAGATGGCGCGCGCGGCGGGCATTCACGTGATCATGGCGACGCAGCGGCCCTCGGTCGACGTCATCACCGGCACGATCAAGGCCAATTTCCCGACCCGCATCTCCTTCCAGGTCATCTCCAAATTCGACTCCCGCACCATCCTGGGCGAGCAAGGCGCCGAGCAACTGCTTGGCATGGGCGACATGCTGTTCATGCAGGGCGGCGGTCGGATCACCCGCGTGCACGGCCCGTTCGTTTCGGATGAAGAAGTCGAGCGCGTGGTCGCTTTCCTGCGTGACCAGGGTGAGCCGGTGTACCTCGATGAGGTCACCGAACCGGTCGACAAGGACGACGAGCCGCTGTTGTCCGCCATCTCCGGCGCCAACGACGGGGAGAAGGGCCTGTTCGACCAGGCGGTCGATCTGGTGGCGCGTGAGGGTAAAGCCACGACGTCGTTCATCCAGCGCCACCTCAACATCGGCTATAATCGCGCGGCCAAGTTGATTGAGCAGATGGAAAAGGAAGGCATGGTTGGCCCGGCGAACCATGTCGGGAAGCGGGAGATTTTGTTGCGCCGGACCAATAAGGACGAGGATTAGGCCTGCGCCATACCTGAATTGGAAATTGGCGAGACAAGCGCCGTCTGGCCACACCTTGTGTTTCAGGCGTCACTGCCGCACCTTTCTGACCAACTGTCCAATGCGCACGAGAATGATCACGGGTTCGGTCGGTGGTCAGATCCGCACCGCGGCCGCCAATGCCGCCCCCCGAGCGCCCCGCTGGAAGCCCTGGGATGTCGCAAATTCGTCTCTGGCTCAGAACGGCCTTTGCGCCGGCAAATTGGCGATCGTTTTTATTTATTTGTTATATTTTTTGAGATACACTTGTGATCTGGGAACATTATTGTTACATCAGAATCTTAACATGAGCGACAACGATTCCCGCTTGCGGTTAAACGGTCGATCTCGTAGTAATTTTGTCGGAACGCGCGGGCTCGACGTTTGAAGGAATCTTGCAATACGATCCGTGCGTTCTGGGTGAAAGGGCAATCAGATAAGGTTCGAGGCCAGTGAATGAATGCGGGTTGGTCGTGTGAATGAGGCAACTGCCCGCCGAACTCGCTGGCAAACCTCCCATGGGGTCGGGCGGCTCACGACCACCGCGGCCGTGGTCAACTTTGGCGTGAACGGCATCTCTGTCGTGGGTCGGCGGCCAATCACCTGGGAATTGCCGCGTTGGTGATGCGGGCTCCAATACTCCTTCTGCTCGGACTGCTCATCGGGGGCGGACTCGGCAGCGTGCTGGACATGACGCGGAGTGGCCAGGTCGCATTGGCATTGGACAAAGGAGCCAGCGTTGGAAAGTCCAATGTCGAGCCTACGGTCGGATCGGCCGGCGTCGGCGCGCTCGGCCGGGTCGAACCCGCGTCGCGCATCCGGCGCATCGCTCCTCCGTCGACGGTCACAATGAACCGCGTGGATCGCCTGTTTGTTAAGGAAGGCGATGATGTCACCGCCGATCAACTTCTCGCGGAATTCGCCGATGCTCCCGAGAAAAAAGCCGCTGTCGCGCAGGCCGATGCGGCCATCGCGGAGGCGCAGACTGAACTGGCGCGCGTGCTCGCCGCGAGCCGACCCGAAGACATCGACGCGCAGCGCGAGCACGTCGCCAGCTTGCGTTTTCAGGAAGTGATGGCTCGCGTCGATGCGAAACGCGCCGACACTCTTGTTCCAAGCGGTGCCGGCGCACCTGCCGTGGCGGAACGGGCGGTCGCCGCGGCCAACCGCGCGACCGCGGAACTGCGGGAGGCTGAGGCGCGACTGGCCAGTCTGTCCCACCCTCGTCCGGAGGACGTCGCGGTGGCGGAGGCGAAGGTCCGGAGCGCGCAAGCCGCGAGCGCGAGGGCACGAAGCGAGGTCGCCCTGTCCCAGATCATTGCCCCGATCAGCGGCAAGATTCTCAAGATCCATGCCCGCCCCGGTGACCTCGTTGGAGCCGAGGGCTTGCTGGAGCTTGCCAATCTCGATCTGATGGAGGTCGTCGCCGACGTCTACGAGACCGATCTGCAGCGCATACATGTTGGCGGACATGCCGATGTGATCATCCCTGGCACATCGATCCGGTACCCGGCCCAGGTCCGCGAAATCGGCTGGCTTGTGAAACACGCGCTTGAGGCGGGGACTGACCCGACCGCGGCGGTGGACGGGCGCACGGTCGAGGTTCGCCTTAGCCTGGGCAATGAGGGGACAGCCAACCTACGGCAGCGCATCAATGCGCAGGTTCATGTGGCGATAGAGCCGTGACTGTGTACGTCCCAAAAGTGGCGGATATTATTGCGGAGGCGGATCACTTTTCATTCCGTTCCCGCCGCGCGCCGTCTCTTCCGTACCGCGATCGATTGGTTCCGGGTATACCCGGCTGGATGCTGCCGCTGCGTCTGGCATGGCGGCAACTTCGCGCCGAACCGTCCCGGCTGCTGGCCGCCGTCGCCGGGGTCATGTTCGCCAGCATTCTGGTCTTGATGCAACTCGGCTTCCGCGGCGCGCTGTTCGAAACCGCGACGGCATTGCCCCAGGCTCTGCGCGGAGAGCTTTTCCTGATCCATCCTCAGACGCAAGCCCTTTTCCGCTCGGAGCCACTGCCGCGAGTGCGCGCCTTTCAGGCCTTGGCGGTGCCGGAGGTTGAACAAGTGGCACCGATCTACCTGGCGCAGTTATTCTGGCGGAATCCGACAACCGGGACGCACCGGACCATTCAGCTCATAGGTTTCGACACTGAGTCCGGAGCAGTCGGAATTACCGGGTTGGACCGATTGGCCAGCGCGCTGAAACGCGATGACACGGTCGCGTTTGACGCTTTGTCCCGACCGGAATTCGGCGATATAGTTGGTCTCCTGGCTCGTGACGGCACGGTAAGAGCGCAACTTGGGAACCGCATGGTCGAGGTGGTCGGCACCGTCA
>CALFNB010000480.1 GCA_937902425.1 uncultured Acetobacteraceae bacterium
ACGGCGATATATGGCCTCCGTCTCGATCCGGGCGATTCCCGTGAGACAGAGTCGATTCCATAAACAGTTGACGTACAAGCTTTTTTTAACCGGACAGCCGTGGGCTCGACCTGGGCATGACGGTTTGGGTGATCTTCCAATGTCGTGCGGGCCCCATGTGGTGCGGCCAATGCGGTGCGGGCCGGGCGCCGCCGCGAGGCAACGTCCCGGCGCCTTCGGAAGCAGGCCGGCGGCTTCGGAAGCAGGCTTGACCGACTCGTGGCCGGTTCTCCAACCAGTTGCCTGGCGTACATTGGGGGCTGAACATGACCGTCACGTCGGTGATCCGTCCGATTTTGGCCGCGCTCAGTCTTCTGGTGGCCGCATCCCCTGGGCGCGCGGCGGACTCACCCTCCACCACCGATCTCATCCGCGTCGAGACCGGCGGTTCTTCCGGGATCACGGTGCGGCTCGGCGAGGACATCGCGAGCCTCGTGGACGACGGCACGACCAGGCGCCTGATCCCCGTGGTTGGCCAGGGTGGCGTGCAGACCATCGCCGACCTGCTGGAGGGGCGTGGCGTCGACCTGGCGTTCGTTCAACTGGACGTTCTCGATTACGCGCGGACACAGAAACTGTTCCCCGACCTGGAAACCAGGATCAGTTACGTCGCCAGGTTGAACTATGTGGAATTCCATCTGTTGGCGCGGCCGGAGATCGTCAGCGTCAATGATCTGGCTGGCCAGATCGTCAACGTCGGACCGGCTTCCGGCGATACCTCGATCACCGCCGCCCAATTGTTCAGGCTGTTGAAAATCTCACCCGTTCCGGGCAACGACGAACCGGGACTCGCGATCGACAAGCTGCGCCGCGGCGAAATCGGCGCGGTCGCCTTCGTCGGCGGCAAACCCGCGCCGTTGCTACGGCTGGCGGATACCGGCGGTTTGCACCTGGTGCCGATCCCGCTGACCCCCGAGGTCGTCGCGGCCTATGTGCCGAGCAAGTTGAACGCGACCGACTATCCAGGCCTGGTGCCGCGTGACGCACCGGTCGACACCGTCGCGGTCGTGACCGGATTGTTCGCCGGCCCAGTGGCGCCCGGATCGGATGATTATCGCAAGCTGGCGAACCTGGTCGATACGGTCTTCACTCAGTTCCAGACCCTGCTCGCGCCGGGTCACCACGGGAAATGGGCTGAGGTCAACCTGTCCAGCCAGATCCCGGGATGGCAACGTTTCGCGCCCGCCGACGAATGGCTGAAACGCAATGCCTCCGTCGTCGCCGGTCAGGACCTGCGCATGATCTTCATGAAGTTCCTCGACGAGCGGGCGAAAGTCTCCGGAGCGCAGGTGATGTCGCAGGAGCAAAAGGACGCCCTGTTCGACCAGTTCCGGCGCTGGCAAAGCGGTCAGAACAACTGATGCGCGCGCAAATCGTCGGCGCCATCTGGGTCGGCGCGATCCGGCGCGGGTTTCTGGTCACGCTGCTGCTCGTGGCGGCGGTGTCGCACGGCGCCGCGGCGGCCGAGGTCACGCCGCGGCATGGCGGCGTTCTGGAGTTCGCGGTCGACGCGGAACCGCCAAACTATGACTGCCACGCCAACTTTTCGTTCGCGTTCATCCACTCGGTCGTGCCGCATTACTCGACGCTGCTGAAGCTGTCGTCCGCCGACTATCCGAAGGTCGAAGGCGATCTGGCCGAGTCGTGGACGGTGTCGCCCGATCGGTTGACCTATACGTTCCATCTGTGGCCCGACATTCGATTCCATGACGGATCGAAGCTGACATCGGCCGACGTGGCCGCCAGTTATCAGCGCATCCTGCATCCGCCCCCCGGCGTGTATTCGGCGCGGCAGGCCGAATATGGTGCCATCAGTAGCATCGATGTGCCGAATGCCTCGACCGTGGTGTTCCACCTGCAGTGGCCCGAGGCGGTCATGCTGGCGAACTTCGCCTCGCCATGGAATTGCATCTATAGCGCGGAGAAACTCAAAGCCGACCCGTTGTTTCCGAAGACGAACGTTCTTGGCAGCGGCCCATTCGTCTTCGTCGAGCACGTCAAGGGCGACCATTGGACCGGCCGCCGTTGGGAAAAATATTTCAGGTCTGGGCTTCCGTACCTGGATGGCTTCCAGGCGGACTATCTGAATGGCGAGGCCGCCATCAAGGCGATGGAAACCGGCCGCGTCCTGGCGCAGTTCCGCGGTTTCTCGCCCGCCGAGCGGGATCGTCTGGTCGAAGCCATGGGCGATCAGGCCGTCGTGCGGGAAAGCCCGTGGAACAACGTGATGCCGTTGGTGTTCAATACGAAACATCCGCCGTTCGATGATGTGCGGGTTCGCCGGGCCTTGTCGCTCGGCATCGACCGCTGGCACGCGGCGCAAACCTTGTCCGGCACGACGTTCCTGAAATACGTCGGCGGCCTGATGCGTCCCGGCACCGCGATGAGCGCGTCCGAGGCGGAATTGCTGACGTTGCCCGGTTTCTCTCGCGACATCGCCGCGTCGCGCACCGAAGCGAAGCGGCTGCTGGCGGAGGCTGGACAGCGCAACCTCAGCGTCACGCTGGTCAGCCGGGCCGACGTGCCGATGCCATACGACGCCGGGGCCGAACTGGTCGTGTCGTCGTGGCGCGCGATCGGGGTCACGGCGAAAGTCGAAAAGTTGAACACCAAGGCCTGGGGCGCCGCGTTGGAGAAAGGCGATTTCGCCGCCGCGCTGGGGTTTGGTGCCGACACCGTGGACGATCCGACGCCGCAATTGTCGCACTATATTTCCAGCGATCTGTCGCCGCTCAATCATGCCGGGTCGACCGATCGTTTCCTGGATGCGCTGTTCATCGGTCAGGCCGTCACCAGCGACCCGCGGGAACGGCTGAAGATCGTCCGCCAGTTCGAACGTCAGGAACTGACCGAGGCTTACTCGGTGCCGTTGCTGTGGTGGAACAGGATCGTCGTGATGTCACGCCGCGTGCGGGGCTGGCATATGACACCGTCGCACTTCCTCGGTCAGGACCTGACAGATGTGTGGCTGGAGAAGTGACCAAATCAATCGCAACGCGCCGTGGATTGTCCCGCGACGTTGTTGCCCGTCGATGTCATGCGCGGGCCTGGCCCTATAAGATTTATACATCTCGAATTCAGATGTGCGTCTTTGGTGTTCATCGGTTGGTTCCTTGCCTATCCGGTTAACACAGACACCCACTACATGTGGGGTGCGCCCACTTGCCTGAATATAGCTCGGCATAGGTCGGTGT
>CALFNB010000481.1 GCA_937902425.1 uncultured Acetobacteraceae bacterium
TTACCCAGGGCGATCCGGCCACGGATAAACACGCCGGCCGACGAACGCCGTATCGTCCTCGATGGCATCGCCGGCCGCGTCGAACAGCAGGTCCGGTATCCCGGAGCCATCTTCTGACGGCCGATCGTCCCATTCCGCCACCACCATGCAGCGAGGCCGAAACGTCGGATTGCGCGGATGGTCTCTGCCGCGGGTCGCGAAGCGGATGCGTTTCAATCCGCTGGCTGTCAGCAACGGCTGATGCCGGGTCAGCAACTCCGCGATCACTTCATCCGTTTCCTCCGGCACGGCGAAGCGAAGGACCGAGATCCAGTCGGCATCGAGGCACGGCCCAGCCAAATCTGGTGCGATAACGCATTGGTCGTAAACCGTGTGCGCCTTGTTCCGCCGCTTGCGCATCAATGCGTCCACGTAAGGATCACGCCCGCGCATCCCCAGATAGCGCGGTGTCTCGAACAGGTCCCACGACGGCATCTCATACAAATCGAACAGGTTCATGTCACCGTCGAGCACGCGGTAACAGGAGCAAGTCTGAAATCCCACCTGGTAAACATCCGGCGCATGCCGATACGCATACCATTGCAGAAACGGCTCGATATCCTCTTCCGGCAGGTCGAGCTCGGCCGTGTAAAGCAGCGGCGTTGTCATGCGTTCCAGTCTTCCATCGTGATCCCGCGAACGCTCTCCCACTACGCTGGTTCAGGAGACCGCTGTGAGACAAGGTGCCGGGCCGCCGCCAGCTCCGGTCCGGCCATTATTATCGGCGCGACCCCGCGTGTCTCCCACGCCGAGGTGGAGTCGGTTGCGAACCTTTCCTTGAACTCAGTGCGTATCCGGATCATTCCGCTATGCCTGTCGAATTTTTCTCGCTCGCCAGTGTCGAGGTAGCTTTCGACTGGTAGGTCCTCGGCGAGAATGACGTCGTGATGCGGCAATTCGACATGGAAATACGTCACGCTGTCCTGCTGTATCTGGGTGATCGAGCCGCCGTTGATCAGGCACTTCGCTGGTACCAACGCGCCGTTCACGTAAATCGCATGGTCCGGGGACAGCAACAGGTCGCGGCCTGGCCGCCCTGGGCCGAATGCGCCGGCGGCGATGCGCACGGGCCAGACACTTTCAGGCCGCGGGTGCGTGAGGCAGTTCACTTCGCGCCGACCGATCCAGGTGATCGGCGCCGGCCAGGCGCCGATCACGGTGGGCAGCGCCATGCCTTCGCGTAATTCTTCGACCGGAACGAAGCTGCTTGCGGTTCGAATGCGCGTGCCCTGGGCGAAACACAGGACCCCCAAAATCACGAAACTGTCGCCGGTGTGAACATCAGTTCCAACATTGAAATTCGTGGGAGCGTTCGGCGCCACGGTCACATGATTGAAGTCATAGATTCCGTTGTAGGCACCGGCAACGGTAACACTCAGGGTTGAGCCGTTCAGCACGGCGGAGGTTGCTATTTCGCCGTTGCCAAATTCCATTTTGCCCATTTGTACCCAGTCGGTGAGCGTGAAATTGTTGATGGGTCCAAGCCCGCCGCCGAGCACCAGAGTTCCTTGACCCAGGCCGATCACGCTGCTGTCATCCGCGCCGTTGTCGAGTTTCAATGTGCCGCCGACGAACATGGTGCCATCACCGGTACCGAGTTCCAGTGTGCCGTTAAGGGGGCCGATCGTCCCCGCGTTGTGCAGGGTCCCGGTGTTATTCTGGCCGATCATCACTCGGCCGGTTCCGATCAGTTGAGCGCCGGCGCCGATCGTCAGACTCGCGCCACCGCCCGCCGCGACCGTGGTCGCGACATTGAGCACACCGCCGTTGAGTGTCACGGAACCGTTCTGATTGATGGTCCCATTGCCGGTCAGGTTGACCACCCCATGCTCAATGTCCAGCGTGCCGTTGGCCGCGTGGCCGATATCGGCATCGATGGTCAACGAGGCGGCCACAAGTGTCGCGCCGGTAACCGTGACCAGTCCATTGCTGCCCGCGGCGGAACCGATCGTCAGCGCGTTCGCGTCGATTACCTGCTCGCCAAGGGTTGAGAACTGGAATGGCTGGCCGACCTGCAGCCAACCCGTCCCGACCGCGCCAACGACGATATCCGCGGTGCCAGAGGTTCGCAGCAACGCGCCGCTGCCGACCACCGCGACGGTTCCGTTCGACGCGGTAGTCGCTGCTCCAATGCTCACTCCGCCGCCGGCGAGAGACACGGTGCCATTGGTGCCAATCGCGAGGGACGCGAAGCCGCCGCCGGCCTGACTGACAACGATGCCGGATGACGCCGCGCCCTCGGAGAGGACACCGCCGTAAACATGCACTTGGCCGGATGCGCCGGCGGTCTGGCCGATGCTGATCCCGCCCGCGCCGGTCAACGTCACCGTGCCGCCTTGGTTCAATGTCAGCAGACCGGTTCCAGCATCGCCGACGACGACGCCCGCCGTGCCCAGTGTCAGAACGGCGCTGCTGGTGAGGCCCGTTAGCGCGACGCCGCCCACCGCCGAAGCAGCCGACCCGATTATGAGGCCCGCCGTGCCGTTCAAATTGACGGTGCCGTTGTCCGCGATAACAACCTGGCCTTGGGTGGCCTTCCCTACCGTCAGCACGGCCGCCGCGCTTCCGAAGTTCAGCACGGCGGCGGCCCCCGTGCCTCCGACCGTGATCAGGCCGGTGGACCCGGTGCCGGCCGATGTGCCGAGCGCGATGTCGCCGCCGCCGACCGTCACCGTACCGCCGTCCTCAATGGTCAGCGATCCCCTGCCGGAGGTGCCAATCCGGAGGCCGTCGGAGGTGGAAAGCGCTGCGTTCGTGCCACTGACCGTGATGGTGACCGAGCCGCCGTTGTCGATGATCTGGCCTGAATTGGCCAACGTGGCGGCGGGACCGATGCGATCGTGATACTGTTGCCGGCATTGGCCTGGATCAGATTGGCATTGGTGAAGTTGCCCGAGACCGTGGAGCCGCTGATCACGGCGGTTCCGACGTTGATGAGCAGCGAACTGCCGGCGGTTCCGGCGGCGATGACCGGCCCTGGTTCACGAAGTTGCCCAGGGCGTCGAGCCTTGCAGCCAGAGTCGTCCCCAAGGAGATGTTGGTGGTGATCAGGCTCGTGGCGTCCAGGGACGGGTTGCCAGTGGTGACCAGGCTGTCGCCCGCGACGCTCAGCTCTCCGCCGGCCAGAAAGAACGTTTCGGACTGGAGGAGGCCGTCGCCCATGAGGACCGTCCCGTTCGTCCCAATAATCGCGGTGTCGCCCGCCTGTGGAACGCCCGTGGGCGACCAGTCTGTCGCGATGGTGCCGGAAGCGGCGATGCCGGAGGGGCCGACCCATGTGTAGGTGTTCGCCATGGCTTGCCAAGTCTTTCATCGTTGAAGAGCGTAACTCAAGGAACGTGTGGGCCTGCATGGTCCGAGACTGCCACGAGGTCGTCCTAACAGAGTTCGCTTAGTGTTCAGGCATTGGTATGATGCTTGTGGGATGGGAAATTTGCCAGGGAGACGCAGGTTCGGGTCACGGTCCGGAATCCAGCGCGCGATGCCGTGGCAATGTCCGGCGATTTGGTGGCTGTACAGCGCGGCCGCGGATTGGGGCATTGGTATTGCGTTGTCGCGAACGTAGGCCATCGGCCCGATAGGCAGCGTCCCCCACACGGAGGTGTGGTCCAGCAAGTCGCGAATGGAATGATCCTCGCTGGCACCGCCGGCGTGAATTTCACACTCGTGGAGGGCCGTTGCAGCGGTCTCCCCCGATATTTCCCGGCCGACGCCGGATAACCGCTCGCGTCGCCCCGATCAGACCGAAATGTCGAGCATCGATCCGCGCGGGAGGGTCCGGGACGGAGGACCGCCATCCGTCTGGCCCAGGCCGTTTGGCAACGCCAGCGGCATGGGTGAAAGAGGAGCGGACGACTGTGGAGTCCCCCCGGTAGGTCCCTGGGACGGACTAATGGCTCGCACGGGCCGCACCCAGTCGGGGGTTACCGACAGGCCGGCGAGGGAAGTTGGCGATAACATGACGAATACAATGCCCCTGAAATATGAAGATCAGGTAAACGCCCGGGCATTTTGTCCCGAAAATCAGGCGCCGATCCAAATGGATTGGCCCAATGGATTGGCCCAATGGATTGGCCCAATGGATTGGCACGTCTGCCCAGGCAGGATACCATGTCCTGATCGCCGGGCCGAGAGGAAACGCGTCGTATGATCAATAAAATCGTCCAGTCCATGGCCGACGCCATGGCGGGCATCAAGGATGGCGCCACCGTGCTGCTCGCGGGCTTCGGCTCGGTCGGGCAGCCGAACGCACTGATCGACGGACTGATCGAGCAAGGCGCCAAGGATCTCACCGTCGCCGCCAACAACGCCGGCTCGGGGCACATCGGCCTCGCTCGCCTGATGGAGTTGGGCCGCGTGCGGAAGATCATCTGCTCGTTCCCCCGCTCCTCCGATCCGGTCGTGTTCGAAACCCTCTACCGCGCCGGCCAGATCGAACTGGAGATCGTCCCGCAAGGCACCATCGCCGAGCGGATGCGCGCCGCCGGTGCCGGCATCCCGCAATTCTTCACCGCCACCGGGGTCGGCACCAAGATGGCCCTGGGCAAGGAACACCGCGAGATCGACGGCCGCACCTACATCCTGGAAGACGCCTTGAAAGGCGATGTCGGCCTCGTGGAGGCGTGGGAGGCGGACCGCTGGGGCAACCTGACCTACAAGCTCGCCGGCCGGAATTTCAACCCGGTCGTCGCCATGGCGTCCGAGCTGACCATCGTCCAAACGCAACACATTCGCGAATTGGGCGAACTCAATCCCGACCATATCGTCACACCGAGTATCTTCGTGGATCGTGTGCTGCACGTGCCGTA
>CALFNB010000482.1 GCA_937902425.1 uncultured Acetobacteraceae bacterium
CAGAGATTCTCACCCTGATTGTCGCTCTTTCTCATCCAGATTGTCGCGCAATAGTACCCTGCATGTCCGCAAAGCCACTACCGCCGAGCCCGCGTTGCGCAAAATCTACGACACTTTGGGCATCGACGCCGCGCCGGGAGGGGTGAGGAAACTCATGGTTTGACCCCCATATGACGTGGATGTAGTGCCACTCGGGCTGACCGGAGGCCGTAAAGGTCTGATCAGGCAGGGTTTATTTTGGTCGATGTTAAATATGGGTTAAGTACCCGTTCGCCTTCGACCATCGCCTGATCGATGATCGTCAGGCTGCCGTCGTCTTCACGGCGCGCGATGGCGGCGTCGATGCCGGGCAGCGGTTTTCCCATCGAGCCGGACTTCACGTCCATCGACGCGAAGTTGGCGATCATGATCCCGCCAGTCTCGGTCTGCCACCAGTTGTCGTGGAATGGCTGGCCAAACGCCTGTTGGCCCCAGACTACCGCCTCCGGATTGAGCGGCTCCCCGACGCTGGCCAGGAATCGCAGCGCGGAGAGATCGAAGCCGCGCAACGCATCCGCCCCAAGTTTCATCATCATGCGGATCGAGCGCGTAGAACCCTGTCACGTGGTGGGTAACGACGGCCTCATGTACATGGATCGCGCCCTTTGGCCGTCCGGTCGTACCGCTGGTGAAATGGAGCAGCGCGCGATCTTCAGGCGCGGTTGGCGGAATGACGAAATCCGGGCTTTGCGTGTCGACCAGGCGGCGCCAATCGAGCGTCCCGGGGAGCGTTACTGCATTTTCGCCCGCCTCGGAGACCACGATCACATGTTCGAGCGTCCTCAGTCGGGCGCGTGATTGTGCTATTTTCCGGCGATACAATTGATTGGTGGTCACCAGAAAACGGCCCGCGCCGATCGACACCCTGGTCGCGATCGGCTCCGGCCCAAACGCCGAGAACAGAGGCGATACCACGCACTTTGCTTTCAGAGCGCCCAATGCCGCGATGTACAGTTCCAGAATTCTGCCCGCCATTACGAATACCACGTCGCCTTCGCGTGCGCCGAGACCTCGAAGGGCGTTGGCGAACTGGTTGGTCGCCGCCTTTAGCTGGCGATAGGTGAGGCTCCTCCGGGCACCGTCCCGCCCGATCCAGCGCAGTGCGTCACGATCCGCGCGCGGACTCTCGGCGTGGCGATCGACCGCTTCGTGCGCGATGTTCAGCCCTCGCCCGTCCGGGAGGCCGTTCAGCAATTCCCGGGCCGCGTCCCAACCAAACGTGTCGCGGATGTGCTGATAGTCGGACAGATTGGCGGGTATGGCCGCGACATCGCGCGGTTTGGCGATCGGTGCATAGATCTCCGACAGGAGGGTACTGCCAACAGCCTGATTGGGCACGATCATACCTCCTGCTTCCGTTGCCGTCGGTAAGCATTCGTTCTTGGTAACAATTGTGCTTTCTAAGAAGCCCAACCCTCGACCGCATTGACTGAGATCGACACCCGCCCGGACGACCTGGCGGGCCGGGGGTGGTATGACCCCACGCGAACAGACCGGCGGTGAGCCAACACGCAGCGGCCTCTGCCACTGCCGTGACTGTCAGCGTCATACCGGCTCGTCCTTCGAGCCGATCATGGCCTTCCCAGCCGAGTCGGTTAGCCTGCGAGGCGACCTGAAAACCCTGAAAACCCTTGACATGACTGGCGGCTCTGGCCGGATCATTCATCGGCGCCGCTGCCCAAACCGCGGTTCCGGGGTGGTTACCGAGTCAGACGCCAGACCGGGTAGAATGATCGTGCTGGCTGGTACCCTGGACGATCCCGCGGCGTTCGTCCCGACGTTCGAAATATTTCGTGACGCTGCTCAGACCTGGGTGCACGCTGGCAGCGAACGGCAACGATTTCCCAAGATGCCGACCTGAAGCTCGGGGTGGTGTCGAACCCTGTGGCCACCGTTTCGATACCAGAAATATAGTCGCCGATGGGTGGTGGCGATATTCGCCACCACCCGGAACATCGGTGCTCGATGAATGACCTATCCGGTGGGCGGCTTATAGCTGATGGTGTTCGCCTTCTTCATCGCTGCCACGGCGTCCTCCCCGCTCATCAGGACTGTCGTCTTGGCGGTCTTGATCGATCCGCCCGCGGCTACAGCCAATGCCATCGCCGTCATGCTTTCATTGTTCGGCAAATCGGCGATAACCGTGATATCGTAGTCCCCGAAACAATACCACGCACCGACGAGTTTGCCTCCGGCGGACTCGCATATCGCACGGACTACATTTCCCATTCGGTTCTCTGGGTTCTTAAGCTGGGCGGCCCAGGACTCGGAAGTGTAGGCTGCCTGATACATGTAGAGCGGCATGTTTCCTGTCCCTCGTTATGGTGTTTCCGTATCGGGCCATCGCCAATGACCCAGCTTCAGGCTGCCCCGTGTATCCTGGTGACGCATTGATATAGATCAATGTCAGGGATCGTGGATTGGGCTTGGATTACCTTGGAAAGAGATCTCGGACGACTACAAATCGAGGTAATTTCACCAATGGCCATGCGGCACGTTGCATGGTCGTTGGCAGTCGCCCCGTTTGTCTGGCGTCCCCGAGCCGATTTCTTGAATGGCTGTTTGTCTTGGCAACGTCCAATGAGAAAAAGGGAGAAAAACCATGGCATCGACATACGTTCGGCGGTTCAACCTGAAAAGCTCACTGACGGACAAGCAAGTTGGTGACTTCTGGAAGTTCCTGCTGAGTGAATTCGTGCCGGCACTCCAAAAACCCGCCGGAGTGAATTCGGTCAAGGTCTATTCCTGAGCCGGTGCGCTTCGAGCAGACATTCGTTTGGTCTTGGACATGGATCACGCTGGAATATATGAAGGTTTGCTGCGTGAGCCGACCATCAGCAGGCAACCTGGCACTTTCCATGGTGCCATGGACCTCACGATCTCAACGCAGACGTTTATCCGTGAGGTTACGCCAGACCTGTTCAAGGCGCTGAGTTCATAATAAACGGTAGGTTCAGCCGTAAAGTCGCGTGTCACGAGTTCAGCATTTGACAAGTGGCGGCAAGCGAGAAACTGGGTTGGGGTCAGCATCGTAATCGAGGAGCAACAGCGATGAGAAAGCTTCTTT
>CALFNB010000483.1 GCA_937902425.1 uncultured Acetobacteraceae bacterium
CCCTTCAGGCCTTTCAGGCGCGCGATCTCCTCGCGTTGTTCACCGGCCAGCTGTTTCAGGCCTTCAACCTCGCCCAACAGTTCAACCAGCAGAGCTTCAAGCTCTGGACGGCTCAGCGCGGAAAGGGTGAGCGGCGGCGGCACATGATGCAGAGAGTCCACCGCGGCGAATCGGCGCAAGAGAAAAATACGCCGTTGCCATGACTTTTGCCCCTCTTACCCGATAGTTTTGCAAGTGGCTCAAAATGAAAAGCGTTTTTCGCTTGGCGGCGCGGCGCACAAGCCTTTCCCGGGGAACTCCGCTGCTGGAATCCGCGCCGGTGAGCGAAAAACGTATTGGGCTAACCCGCCGGCACCTCAGTTGAGGCCATCTCCAGGCGATGCGGAGAAAGACGCTGTGGAATTGATCCATGGCGCGATGGTCGTGAACGTTGGCCGCTGGCGCCCTGTCGAGAGGTGCAACACGAGGTGAGGGGAACACAACCAGTGCGAGTATGGCACGGACTTTGCTAATATGGGTTTTGTTTGTTTGAGATCGGCAGCGGAATCAAAGAGTTGCAGACAACGTTGCGAATGTGCGGCAATCTTTGGTTGAGTGAGCCGATAAACCAGGATTGTCGACGGCGACTGACGCTCGATTCGGTTCCTTGCGCGGTGACGACTGACTCTTGAATTGTGCCGCACTTTCTGTCGCAAGGCCATCGCAGCCGATGCAGCACCGCTCCCGCGAAGCGGGTTAGCCGAATGTGCTTTATCATATATAACGCACATTAACATCTTGATATAATGCCGCATTTTGCCGAAAAACGGCAGAGCTTCGATACGACTTGACCGCCGCACCAACCCCATCACACCGCCGCCAACACCGACCGCGGCGGCCGGTGCCGCGGCACCAACGTGCCAACCAGCACCAAATTCACCAAATTGAACAAAATCCCCGCCGCGAAGGCCGGCGCATAATATCCCCACCCGTCGTAAATCAGCCCCGCCATCCAACCTCCCGCCGCCATGCCCAGGGCGCCGGGGAACATAACGAGGGGGATGCGCCACGACGCCTCGCCGGCCGGGAAGATTTCCCGTATCGCCAGGATATAGCCCGGGATCAGACCGCCAAACGCGAGGCCGAACACCGCGGAAACCGAGAACAATCCGATTTCGTTCTGGGTCAGCAAGAACCCGGTCATCGCCACCGCCATGCTCGCGGATGCGAACAGGATCGTGCGCAGCCCGCCCAGACGATCGGCCACCCAGCCCCATATTTGTTGCGCGATCACACCAGCCGCGAGCTGCAACGACAACATCGCCGCTCCCGGCCTGGGCCCGATCCCGATGTCGCTGCAAAACGCGACCATGTGCGCCAGCGGAATCGACATCGTCACGCAGCAGCAAAAGATCGCGCCCGCCAGCAAGGCCTGCACCAGGTTCGGTGGAATTCCGGACACCGGCGTGACCGCCAACGCGCCGGCGGTCGCGGCGGGATGCGCCGCCAACTCCGGCGGGCGGCGCAAGAACACGGCCGCTAGCGCCGGGATCGTCACGGCGATGATCACCGCGTAGATGCGCATCGTTTGCCGCCAGCCAAACTCATCGACGCCGATCTGCAACAGCAACGGCCAACCGGCGCCCGCCACATACTGCCCGGAGGAGACCAGCGCGATCGCCGAGCCGCGGCGGCGGTCGAACCAACGCGTGACATACGCCAACATTGGCGAAAACATGCCCGCCCCGCCGAGCAACCCGATCAGCAGCAGATTGCTGGCGTAAAGCTGATACAGCCCGCCGTATGAGGCCAGGACGAGGCCCAGGGTGATCATCAATCCACATACGATGGCGACGGGGCGCATCCCGACCCGGCCGGCGATCCATCCCATCACGATGCCGCCCATTCCGGAGCCGATATAAGTCAGCGAGACCGCCAGCGCCGGCGCCGCACGGTCGGTGCCAAACTCGGCGGCGATCGGCTTCAGGGCGACGACGGTGACCAGAGGCGCGCCATAGGACACGCTCAGCACCGCCAGAGCGACACAGGCCACGACCCACGACGCCGGCGTCTCGATGCTACCGGCGTGGCGGCCTTGTTGGTCCATGGCGCCGTTCCTCTCCCGTTGTCGCCGTCATTTTGTCAGGCTACTCGGCGTCGGCAAGATGGCGGCAAACAGACCGGTTGGCGAAGCCGGCCACGCGCGCCACCATGACGGACGTCCAGACCCCAGAGAGAACCCATGCTCACCCCTTTGCCAGCCCCGATCGCGGTCGATTTCCCGTTGTTCGCCTTCTCCCATTGCCGCGACGTCGTGGCCGCCGTCAGCCGGGCCGGCGGATTTGGCGTGTTCGGCGCCGCCGGCTGTTCGCCGGAGGAACTCGAGGTCGAACTCGCCTGGATCGATACCCATGTCGACGGCAAGCCTTATGGCGTCGATCTGCTGATCCCGGAGAACCTCACGGTCCGCACTCAGCGCGGCATGACGCGGGGCGACCTCGCCGCCAGCATTCCGGACACGCACCGTTCGTTTGTCGATGACCTGCTGCGCCGGCACGGCGTCGATCCCACGCGGCGACTGGAGAACTACGCGAAGGACGATCCGGATCGCCCGCCGCCGTATCAGTTCGAGACCGGCGAGGCGCTGATGGATGTCGCGTTCCGCCATCCGATCAAACTGATCGCCAATGCGCTTGGCGTGCCGCCCGCCTCAATGCTGGAGCGAGCCCATGCGTTCGGCATCCCTTGTGCCGCCCTGGTCGGCGCGCGGGAGCACGCGGTGCGTCAGGTAAAGGCCGGTGTCGATCTGCTGGTCGCGCAAGGCGGCGAGGCGGGAGGTCATTGCGGCGAAGTATCAACCTTGGTGCTGATCCCCGAGGTGATGCGCGCCGTGAAGGAGCTCCGCCCGGTTCCGGTTCTGGCTGCCGGCGGGATCATGACCGGACGGCAAATGGCGGCCTGCATGGCGATGGGCGCGTCCGGGGTCTGGACCGGCTCGGTCTGGCTGGCGACCACCGAGTCCGAGACGTCCCCGGTGTTCCGCGACAAAATGGTGGCGGCGCGGTCACGCGACACGGTCCGGTCGCGCGGGCGGACCGGGAAGCCGGCGCGCCAACTCCGCTCCGCCTGGACCGACGCCTGGGA
>CALFNB010000484.1 GCA_937902425.1 uncultured Acetobacteraceae bacterium
TCGTCCCTTCCTGTGCACGCCAGACAGAGTCGCCTATTTCCGGGCGGGCCCTAAGAAACCGCGCCAGAAGGCCAGCCGGCGGCAGAGCCAGATCGACCCACGAAGCTTCGTCGCGGCGGGCTTCCTCATTCTGGCCACATCGCTGGCGAAGGAAGAGTTTCCAGCCAGTGAGGTGCTGGCGGTTTATCGCCCGCGCTGGCAGATCGAGCTGGCGTTCAAGCGCCTGAAGTCGCTTCCGCACATTGATAAGCCACGAACAAAGACCGAGGTCGGCACGCGATGGCCTTCGCCACCGGTCCGTGAAGCTTTTTCACGATCCGCGTGCTGCTCGGTGTTGCCGAGGCCGGGCTGTTCCCCGGCATGCTGCTTTATTTCCATCGTTGGTTTCCCCAGCGCCATCGCGCCGGGTAGTGGCCGGGTTTCTGATCGGGATACCGCTGTCCACCGCCTTCCTACAGCTGGACGGCATCTGGGGCCTGCACGGCTGACAATGGGTGTTTCTGGGTGAAGGGCTTCCCACCGCGCTGATCGGCGTCTCCGTGTGGTTCTTGCTGACCGAGCGGCCGAGCGTGGCGATGTGGCTGACGCCGGAGCAGCGCGCCTGGCTCACGGCCGAGATCGAACAGGAACGGCGCGAAATCGAACTGGTCCATACCCACACGATCCTCTCCGCGATGGTCAATCCGCAGGTCTGGGCGCTGACCGTGGTGTTCTCCGACGCCATCCACGTTCCTCACCGGACCGGCGCTGGCCGCCGGCCTCGCGTTCATCAACTCGATCGGCAATTTCTGCGGCTATCTCGGCCCAATCGTGGTGAGCTGTGCCAAGGACAGCACCGGGAGCTTCGAGGCGGGGATTTACGCTCTGGCCGCCGCCGCCGCGGTCTCCACTCTGACGGCGCTTGGCTGCGCGCTTTGGATGCCGCGCACGGCCGCGCGTGGGGACGTGCCCGCCGTCGTATCGGTCCGCTGATCCATGCGCGGGACCGTCTTGTGCCAGCGCGGCCCATGACCGCCATGGCCACACGTCATTCCGCCTGACCAACCAGATCAGGTCATCGGCGAGATACTCGCCGCGGCCGGGCGGGTGCGGCCGGCGCGACGGGTACCACGCGCTCGGCTTCCAACCGACGCATCCGCTTCTCGCCGGCCCCGGTCAGGACACCGCGCAGCATCAGCTTCAGGCCGCGTTCGAGGTAAGTGTCGACATCCATCGCCTTGGCGAAGTGCCACGCCTTCAGCGCCCAGGCGTGGCAGAACATGACGATCTGGTAAACGAATATATCGACATCGATCTCTTCGAACAGTTGGGCGGCGATACAGTCACGCACGCAGGCGGCGATCAATTCGTTGGTATCAAGTTCCTTTTGCATGATCGCCGCCCGCCGCTCCGCCCGCAGCGACTTGGTTTCGCGGTACGCGAGCACCGTCGCGTCGACCGAGGAGCCGTTCACCCGACAATACGCGCGAACCGCCGTGCAAAAGCGTCCCAACGGATCGGCGACGCCCTCCAACGCCATCGGAATCTGGCGCATATAGATGTCGAGTACCTCCTGCAATGCCATGAACAGGAGATCTTCCTTATCCCCGACATATTGATAGATCAGGCCGATACTGACATCGGCACGTTCCGCCACATCGCGGATCGTGGTCGGGTGATAACCACGCTCACTGAAGCATGCGATGGCGGCCTGGGTCAGCTGCGCCCGCCGCCGTCCGACCAGCGCCGGGTCTTCGACCGTGGTCTTAATGTTCATCGGCGCGGCGGGTTCGGATGGTCGTTTCAGGGTCGGCCTCCTGTGTCGCGATGCGTGTAGCGTGCTCCGCCGATTCCAGTCATCCGCCCGTGCCGGCCAGGACGGCGCGCCGACGCCACCATGCATGGAAGCGGGCCACGACATCCATGTCCAACCAGGCCGCCTAACGATTCGTGCCGGCCAGGAAGGCGCCGATCAGCTCGCGTGTCTTGTCCGATCGTAACAGGCCGCGAGTCTGCTGCACCTCCTCATCGAAGCCATTGACCGCTGGGTTGCTCGCGGCGGCGATGCAGGCTTTCGCCGCTTCGGCCGCGTGCGCCGGCACCGCGGCATAACGCCGGGCGACAGCGGCGGCGGTGTCCGCCAGTTCCGCCGCCGGGACACTCCATTGCACCAGTCCGAGCCGTTCCGCTTCGGCCCCGTCCACTTGTTCCGCGCCCAGGATCAGCCGCAGCGCGATTGGCCGGCCCGCAAGCCAAGTCATGCGCTGCGTGCCGCCCGCGCCCGGCAGCAAACCCAGACGAAGCTCCGGTAAGCCAACCTTGGCCTCCCGCGCGGCAATGCGCAGGTCGCAGGCCAGCGCCAGCTCGAACCCGCCGCCGAGCGCCGCCCCGGAAATCTCGGCCAGCGTGATCCTGACCGATGCCTCGATGCGCGCGAACAGCTTCTGGTAGCCGCGCACGCCGGCGAGTTGCCGGTCCAGCCCGTCCGGTGCTTCGAACCGCTCCCGCATTTCCTTCAGGTCGGCTCCGGCGGCGAATACTTTCAGGGCGCTACGGATGTGCAGCACCGACCAATCTTCCCGCGCCTCCAGCCCGTCCAGCAGGGTGTGGAAAGCTGCAATCCAGGCGTCGCTCATGGCATTCACCGGCGGACGGTCCATCACGACCGACGCGACGCCGTCGGCGACCTGAAGATGAAACATATCGTGGCTTCCCTTGTTCGGGTCAGGTTTCATGATGGCGGGGCGGCTGTTTCGGGGCCGTGATGGGGATCGTGCGCGCCGCCGGAAACATCGCCCGCCGCGCTCGACGTTGTTTCGGCTGTCAGGTCCTTGGCGATGCCGCGCAGGACAACCTTTTGGATTTTGCCACTGGGCGTTTTTGGCAGCGCCTCGACCAGCTCAAGCCGCTCCGGCAGATAATTCGGTGCCAGATGGCGTTCGCGCAGAAATGCCACCAGCTCGGGAAAGCTCAGTCTGGCGCCGTCCCGCAGGACAGCGAAGGCGCAGGCCCGCTCACCCAGTCTGGGGTCCGGCATCGCGACCACGGCGACCTCCTGGATGCCGGGATGCTGGTAGATCAGTCCCTCGACTTCGACGACGGGCACATTTTCGCCGCCGCGGATGATCACGTCCTTGGTGCGCCCGGTGATGCGCACGTAGCCGTCGGAGTCGATCCGCGCAAGGTCGCCGGTATCGAACCAGCCCGCCGAGTCGGTGGCGAACAGCTCCGGATGCTTGAGGTAGCCGACGAAGTTGCTCGAGCCCTTGGCCTGCAAGCGGCCTTCGGCGTCGGCCGGCAGCACCTTGGCCATGTCGTCCACCACACGGATCGCCAGGCCTTCCAGCGGGCAGCCATCGGTTTCGAAGGTCTTCTCCGGCAGGTCACCGATCTTCGTGGTGGTGACAGCGCCGTTTTCCGTCATGCCCCAGGCGGAGATGATGTTGGCGCCGAGATGCTCCGCCGCGCGCCGCACCAGCGCGCGCGGGATTGGCGCGCCAGCGGACAGGAAGGTACGGAGGCTCCGCACATCCGCGGGCCGCTTCGCCGCCTCGTCGGTCAGGTCGGACAGGAACGGCGTCGACGCCATGGTGAAGGTGACGCCCTCGGCCGCGATGAGGTCGACCGCCTTGCCGGGGTTCCAGATGTCCTGCAGGACCACTTTGCCGCCCAGATAGAGCGGCGCCATGATGCCGTACAAAAAGCCCGTCTGGTGCGCCAGCGGCGATGCCATCAGGATCGTATCGTTCTCGTCCAGTGCCATGCGGGCGCAGTACGGTTCCACGTTCGCATACAGCGTGTTCGACGTATGCATGACCCCCTTGGGTTCGCCGGTCGTGCCGGAGGTGTAAAGGATCTCGACCACGTCGTCCGGTCCGGGCCGGCTGGCGGCGAACCGGGTCCGGTCCGCGTCATCGGGGCCGGACATGGGGTCAGTCAGTTGTTCGAACGCGCTCTCACCCGCGGCGCCGATCACCAGCACGTGCGCCAGAGCCGGCAGGGCGGCACGGATCGCGCCGGCCATGGCCTGGTAGTTGAAGCCGCGAAACTCCCTGGGGATCACCAGCACTTTCGATTCCGCCAGACGCAGCATGAAACTCATCTCACGCTCACGGAAGATCGGCATCACCGGGTTGGTGATCGCCCCCAGCCGCAGCGCCGCGAGATGCAACGCGATGAACTGCCACCAGTTCGGCAGTTGCATCGAGACCACGTCGTGGCGCCCGACGCCGAGCCGGGCCAGTCCGGCCGCGATCCGATCGACGCTGTGGGACAGCGCCGCGTAACTGAGGGCGGTGCGCGCGCCGGTCATGCTGTTGTGGTCGACGATCGCCGTGCGCTCCGGCACTTTGGCGACCCAGCGGTCGAAATCGTCCAGCAGGAGGCGGTTGGTCCAGAGGCCGGCCGCCGTCATGGCGCGCAGCCGCGCCTCGGGGAGGATGGGTTCGGTCTTCACGCTTGCATTCCCTCCATGGCCGTTCCTTGAACCCGGCTCGTTCGTTTCACTGAGACCCGGCGGCGCGGCCATGCTGAGGTCGACCGAATGAACGTTCATTTAGGTAGCATCCTGCGCCGACGCGCGGCATAAATCCAGCGGTTCACGCATGTGCCGTGATGGCGATTGCGCGGCGTGCCGGATCCAGATCGCTCCAGTTCCCCCAACCCGGAGCCGGTTCTCATGACCCAGCCTCGCAGCGGACCTCTGGTCCTGGATTTCACCACCTTGCTGCCCGGACCGCTGGCCGTTCTCATGCTGGCGGAGGCGGGGGGATGCTGATCCAATTCTCCGGACGGGCCGGCCCGATGCCGGCCCCTCCGTCCCAACCTATTTCGCGTAACGGCGGAAATCCGGCTTCCGCTTCTCCAGGAACGATGCCACGCCCTCCTTCGACTCGTCGCTGCCGTAATAAAGTTTCAGCGCTTGCATCCCCAGCGCGCCAATCCCGGCGATGTTGTCGCTGTCCGCGTTGAACGACCGCTTGGCGATCGCGATCGCGGTCGGGCTGCGTTCGACGATCTCGCGGCACCACGCCTCCACCTCGGCATCGAGCTGGTCGTCCGGCACGACCTTGTTCACCAGCCCCATCGCCATCGCTTCTTGCGCGGTGTAGCGTCGGCACAGATACCAGATCTCGCGCGCCTTCTTCTCGCCGACGATGCGGGACAGATAGGCGGTGCCGAACCCCGGATCCACCGAGCCCATCTTCGGTCCTACCTGTCCCAACTGGGCTGTCTCCGAGGCGATCGTCAGGTCGCACAGCGTCGCCAGCACGTTGCCGCCGCCGATCGCATAGCCGCGCACCTTGGCGATCACCGGCTGCGGCACGCCACGAATGATGTTGTGCAACGCCTCCATCGGCAGCCCGACGGTGCCTTTGCCGTCATAGCTGCCTTCATGCGCCGACTGGTCGCCGCCGGTGCAGAATGCCTTGGTGCCGGCGCCGGTCAGCACGATCACGCCGATGGCCTTGTTCCAGCCCGCGCGGTTGAACGCATCGAGCAGTTCGTCGCAGGTGATGCCGCGAAAAGCGTTGTACTTCTCTGGCCGGTTGATCGTGATGGTGGCGATGCCATCCTTCTCCTCATAGAGCAGGTCGGTGTAGTTCGGTGCGGCTTTCATAAACTGTGCTTCCTTTCATCAATGGACACGCGGGAACGCGCCGGCTCCGGTCGGCGGCCTGACCGTCCGCGCTTGACTTCGCGCCGCCACGGGGCGATCATCGCCAAACTGACCGATCGCTCATTCACTTCGCGGCGTGACATTACCGATGATCCTCACCGAAGAACAAGAGATGATCCGGGATACGGCGCGGGAATTCGCACGCCGGCACCTCGCGCCGCACGCGGCGGAGTGGGAACGCACCGCCAGCTTCCCCCACCAGGCGCTGCGGGAGATGGGCAAGCTCGGATTCCTCGGCATGACCGTGCCCGCCGAATGGGGCGGCGCGGGGACCGACTACGTGTCCTATGCGTTGGCGATGGAGGAAATCGCCGCCGGCGATGCCGCCACCGCCTGCGTGATGAGCGGGCATAACTCGGTTGGCTGCGGCCCGATCGTCGCCTTCGGTACGGCGGAACAAAAAGACAATTACCTGCGGCCGATGGCGCGCGGCGAGTATCTCAGCGCCTTCGCGCTGACCGAACCGTCCGGCGGGTCCGACGCGGCGGCGCTGCGCACGCGCGCGGTGCGGCGCGGCGAGGTCTACTTGCTGAACGGCACCAAGCAATACATCACCACCGGCAAGAACGCCGATATCTGTCTGGTCTTCGCCAGCACCGACCCGGGCAAGGGCAAGCGCGGCATCACCGCCTTCATTGTCGAAACCAAATCACCCGGCTATCGCGTCGGCCGCGTCGAGAAGAAAATGGGGCAGAACGCGTCCGACACGTGCGAGCTTCATTTCGAGGACCTGGAAGTCCCGGTGGCCAACAGGCTCGGCCACGAAGGCCAGGGCTACCGTATCGCGCTGTCCAACCTTGAAGGCGGGCGCATCGGCATCGCCGCGCAGGCGATCGGGATCGCGCGCGCGGCCTACGAACTCGCACTGGCTTATGCCCAGGAACGCAAGAGTTTCGGCAAGGTGATTTATGAATATCAGGCGGTGTCGCATCGCATCGCCGACATGGCGACTCAGATCCTGGCGGCGCGGCTGCTGGTGTTGCACGCGGCGGAATTGCGTAGCCACGGACTGCCCTGCCTGAAGGAGGCGTCGATGGCGAAAATGTTCGCCTCCGACATGGCTGAACGCGTTTGCTCCGATGCGGTGCAGACGTTTGGCGGCGCCGGCTATATCGAGGACCAGGTGGTGGAGCGGCTGTACCGCGCCGCCCGCGTCACTCGTATCTATGAAGGCACCAACGACATCCAGCGCCTGGTGATCAGCCGGGCGCTGGCGTCCTGACAACGATTTTCATTCCGGGAGAGCAGCATGAGACTCGACGGCAAGACAGCCCTGATAACCGGCGGCGTTTCCGGCATTGGCAAGGCCACCGCGCTGGAGTTCGCTCGCCAGGGCGCGACGGTCATCGTCGCGGATATCAACCGGGAGGGCGGCGCCGCGATCGAGGCGGAGGCGAAAGCCGCCGGACTCGCGATCGAATACATCGAACTCGATCTCGCCGACCTCGAATCGATCGATGCCTGCGCCGCTCGCGCGCTGGATCGGCATGGGCGTGTGGACATCCAGGTGAACGCGGCGGGCTGGGATCGCATCCAACCCTTCCTGGACAACACATCGGAGTTCATCGACCGCGTGCTGGCGATCAACCTGCGCGGGCCGATCGGCCTGACACAGAAGCTCGTGCCGGCCATGGCCGGCAACGGCTACGGTAAGATCGTCAACGTGGCCAGCGACGCCGGACGCGTCGGCAGTTTGGGGGAGACGGTCTACGCGGGTGCCAAAGGTGGTATGATCGCTTTTACCAAGTCGCTGGCGCGGGAAACGGCGCGTTACCACATCACCGTCAATTGCGTGTGCCCAGGTCCGACCGATACGCCGCTGTTCCACGCTCAGCCGGAGAAGCTGAAAATCGCGCTGGAGAAGGCGATCCCGTTCCGCCGTATCGCGAAACCTCAGGAACTGGCGGACGCGATCCTGTTCTTCGCCAGCCCGCGTTCCGATTATATCACCGCTCAGGTGCTGAGCGTCAGCGGCGGCCTGACGATGGTCGGATAGGACGACTTTTGACAACATCATGAGGATCGGCACCGCGATTTAACACTGACCTGCTTCGGCCTTCACCGGAGCATGCCATGACACAGAAAACTCCACCGGCCTTTCCGGGCGATTTGGTTGTTTCCCGGCGATGCCGCCGATAACCAGAACACGTGACCTCGGAGGGAACGACAACCATGAATACGACCGCGACAACGGCCGCCATCATCACGGCGCGCCTCGATCGATTACCGGTGACCGCGGTCACCTGGCGCATGGTTTTCCTGCTCGCGCTTGGTGGCTGCTTCGAAATCTACGACATCGGTTTCACCGCCTATGTCGCACCCGGTCTGTACGCGGCGAAGATCTTCACGCCGACGACGGTGTCGTTCTTCGGCATGACCGGGCTCGCCAGCT
>CALFNB010000485.1 GCA_937902425.1 uncultured Acetobacteraceae bacterium
GTCGGGCGTGTCATCCGTTATTGGCGGCAAAGGCAAGAGCAACCACAGATACACACAGATGCACACAGATGCTTTCGGAGCGGGACCGGCCGGCGGAGCCACGCTCGTACCATGTGAGACTGTTTCCGCCGCGGATGCGACCCGGCCGCGTCATGCGGATAACGACGCGGCCAATGGCGTTGTTTGGAGGCTGCAATGATCCACGTTGAACCGACCGGCGCCGTGCTTGGCGCGACGATCCATGGCGCCGATCTGTCGAAGGTTGTCAGCGATGACGACCTCGGGGTCATTCTGCACGCGCTTGGCCAGCACGGCGTGCTGCGGTTTCCGGAGCAGGATCTTGGCCCAGGCGACGTCAGCCGGTTTTCGTCCCTGTTCGGGGAAATTCAGGGCAACCCGATCGGACCGCTCGACACAACACGCGAATTTCCCGAGGTCGGGATTCTCTCGAACCTGAAAGAAAACGGCCAGTACATCGGCAGTCCCGACGCGGGACAGGACTGGCACACCGACATGACCTATCGCGACGTCGCGGGTTTCGTGAACGTGCTGTACGGGGTTCGGATTCCGGTGCGCGACGGCAAACCCCTTGGTGGCACCGAGTTTTCCGACATGCACATGGTGCACGATGCGTTGCCGGCGGACGTCAAAGTCCGCCTGGAGAACGCCGCGGCGACACACGACTTCACGAAGTTATGGGACAATATGCGCGCCAAGGGCAGCCCGCGGCCGGCGCTGACCGACGAGCAACGCCGCCGCCGTCCGCCCGTGTCGCACCCTGTCCTGCTGACGCATCCGATCACCGGGCGGAAGGTGCTGTATTGCAACCCCGGCTTCACCGATCACATCGACGGCATGAAGCGGGAGGAGAGCGACGCGCTGCTGGCGTACTTGTTTGAGTTCCAGTTACAGGAACGGTTCCGTTACACCCATCATTGGACCGAAAAGGATCTGTTGATCTGGGATAATCTCGGAACGATCCATCGCGCCATCGCCGATTATCGTCCAGACGAAATTCGCCTGATCCGCCGCTGTCAGGTAATGGCGACGAAAATCTTCGATCCCGCGTTCGCGCATCTGGCGAGAGCCGCGTGATGCTGACCATCCAACGCACCGGCGCGGTACTGGGTGCCACCGTGCGCGGTCTGGATCTGTCAAGGCCCGTCAGCGATGATGATTTCGGGCGCATTCTGAACGCTCTGGGCGCTCATGGCGTGCTGCACTGTCCGGGTATGACGCTGGACATGGACGACTTCAAAGCGTTTTCGTTGCGGTTCGGCGATATCCAGGGCTCGCCAATTCCCGGGATCAATGCGATCGGTCAGGGCTACGGCGGTGTCGGAACGCTATCGAACCTGAAACAGGACGGAAAATATGTCGGTGCCGCTTATGCCGGGCAGGACTGGCATACCGACATGTCTTATCGCGACGTTATCGGGTTCGTGAACCTGCTGTACGGGATCCGCATCCCACGCCGTGACGGCAAACCTCTGGGGGGCACCGAGTTCTCCAACATGCACGCTGCCTATGACGCGTTGCCAGGCGATCTGAAAACGCGGCTGGATGGCATGACCGCCAGCCACGGTTATGAGAAATTCTGGGAGCATCTGCGCGTGAACAAGGGTGCCGACCGCCCGCCGATGACCGAGGAACAGCGCCGCGCGCGTCCCCCGGTGTCGCATCCTCTGTTTCTGACGCACCCGATCTCCGGCCGGAAAGTATTGTATTGCAACCCTGGCTACACGACGCGGATCAATGAACTGCCGCCGGACGAAAGCGAGCGCGTATTGAACATGCTGTTCAACCATCAACTGGAGATGCGCTTCCGGCACACGCATCATTGGACCGAGAACGATCTGATCATCTGGGACCATATCGGGACGATCCACCGCGCGGTGGATGATTACGGGCCCGACGACATAAGGCTGATGCGACGCTGCCAGATCATGGCCAACAAGGTCTTCGATCCGGCATTCCGGCAAATCGCTCGCGCGGCCGCATAAGGAGAACAGTCACATGAAGTGGATCAGGTTCACCGCCGACGGTCACACCGCTTACGGATCGTTATCCGGCGAAACGGTTACCGAAATCACCGGCGAACCATGGGGCGATGATACGCAGCCCACCGGCAAGACGCATCGCCTGGCCAACGTGAAGCTGGAAGTGCCGGTCATCCCGAAGACATTCTATTGCGCCGGCATCAACTACGCGACGCACATTCGTGAGATGGCGGAAAAACGCGGCGTCAAACCGGTGTTCCCCGAGAAAGCCGACATCGGCTACCGCGCCAGCAACGCGTTGATCGCGCACGAGGAAGACGTCGTCATCCCCGCCCATGCGCCGCCCAAAATGAATTACGAGGGCGAATTGGTCGTCGTGATAGGCAAGCAGGCGAAGCACCTGACCGAGGACAACGCGTTCTCCTGCGTGTTCGGCTATACGATTGGTAACGACGTCAGCGAGCGGACCTGGCAACGCGCCGACCGCACCTTCTGGCGCGGCAAGAATACCGACACGTTCAAGCCGATGGGCCCGTGGATTGAAACCGAGGTGAACCTCGAGGCGATGGACACCGTGGTGCGGGTCAATGGCCGCGAAGACCTGCGGTTCAAAACCAACGACATGATCTTTGGCATCGCGCATTACATCGCGGCAATGACCAAATACATGACGCTATACCCGGGCGATGTGATCTGGATGGGGACCGACGGGACATCACCTGATCTGGTGCATGGCGACGTCGTGGAGGTGGAGCTGACCGGACTTGGGGTGTTGCGCAACCGGTTCATTCGCGCGGGACAGTAGTGGGTACTAAGAAGAGCGTCAGGTAACCCCATCTTAGGCGTTCACATGAATTTGGTTGATATGCTGCGGGACAAGATCGCTGCTCTCGAAAAGGGGGATCATTCTCCGGGCATGCAGGCAGTTCTGCTGCATGTGCAGGCTGCATTTGGGCATCTTACCCGAGGCCAGACAACCAGCGATGAGGCTGCCTTCACCGATGTAATTTATCGATGCAATCAGGCCTTTGAAGGAAGCATCAAGGAAGCATTTAGGGTCCTCGCATCGAAAGATCCCGTCGGAAAGAACATCTCTGAAATCGAGAAATATCTACAGAACAATAAGATTTTTAAAGATGGTGTGCTGACATATTTCACGAGGTACCGACAGGACTGGCGCAACCCTTCTACCCACGACTATTGGCTAAATTTTGACCAGAATGAAGCCTTCCTCGCCATAGTGTCAGTCTGTGCCTTCGCGTGCATCTTGACCGACCAGATAGCAGCACGCCTATGTTTCCTCAGCGCACAGATTGAAGCTGAGCAGGAACGAGAATCGCATCAATTGAATCTCCCTTCCGCCTCAGAGGATTTTCTGTACGGGATCGCCACTTCAATTGAGGCGTTTCTCAAGGGTCGTCACCTCGCAAGCGTTCCAAACATGCCGACAGAGGAACGTTTGATTGCTGGCATTGCGGGATTTCTTTCTGTCGCCTATCCTGATATCATATCCAAACAGGAAATACTCCTGTCTGGGCCGGAGCGGCTCCGGCCAGACTTGATTCTCTCACTCAATGATAAGGCGGTAGTAGTCGAGGTAAAATACCGGCGGGCCTCGGATCAATTGCAAAAGCGAGCATTGGAGCGACTCGAACGCTACATGTTTACGACAAAAATCGATAGCGGGTTGCTTCTCATTTATGGAGGGTATGGAGAGGAAGTCCCATACGCCCGCACGGAACATCAGCCCGGGTCGGATATCGGAAGAATTTTAGTGCTGGCTCCGCGAGAACGCGGATCGCAAGTCTGACAGCAACGCCAATATCTGCATCTCCGATGCGACTTACAGAACCCAAATGATGAGGCCGGGACGTCTGTGAGCTATGATCCTCGGACGCGCCTTGCACCCGTCGCCCGCCGGCCGGACAATGCCGACCGAACCAACCAGAGGAAACGCAGCATGGGCAAGCTTACCGGCAAGGTCGCGATCGTCACCGGCGCCAGCCGCGGCATCGGACAAGTGATTTCCGAACTGTTCGCCTCTGAGGGCGCCAAGGTCGTGTGCGCGGCGCGCACCATGAACGAGGGCGAGCACCGGATGCTGGAAGGTTCCCTCGCCCGCACGGTCGCGAACATCAAATCCAAGGGTGGCGAGGCGACCGCCTGCACCGCCGACGTCTCCACCGAGCCCGATTGCATCGCATTGGTGGAGGCCGCGCGCCGCGCCTATGGCACTGTCGACATTCTGGTGAACAATGCCGCGCTGAATTATTACCTGCCGACCGAGACCTTTCCCACCAACCGCTGGATCCGCTGCTTCGCGGTCAACGTGCACGGCCCCTTCATGCTGTCGAAGGAAGTGCTGAAGGACATGATTCCGAAACGGTCAGGCGCGATCGTCAACATCAGTTCCGGTGCCGCCATCGGTCCGGGCCGCGGCCCGTATGAGGACAAGACGGTCCGCGGCGGCGTGATGTACGGTGCCACCAAAGCCGCGCTGGAACGCTTCACCCAGGGGCTCGCGCAGGAGGTCGCGCAATACGAGGGGATCAGCGTGGCCGCGGTATCCCCGTCCCGCGTCGTGCCCACCCCGGGGACGATCCACCATAAGCTGGTGACCGGCGTTGACGACCCGAAAGGCGAGCCGCCGATCCTGATGGCGCGCGCCGCTCTGCTGCTGGCCAGCGAACCGGCCGCGAAGATCAATGGGCGAGTGACCTACAGCCAGCAAATTCTCAAGGAATTCGGTTGGATCGAGAACGGCCAGGGACGCGGGGTCGATATCCGCGGTTCGGGGTACTCCGAGATCTGAAAAAGGCGGCGGTAGCGGAAGCAGCGCCCAGGGCCCATCCGGAAGGGCATCTCGGCTGGGCCACCAGCGCCTGGACGCGCTTCTCCAATGTCACCGTGTTCGCCGTGGGGACGTGGAGTACGACGACCGACGATGACCGAAACCAAGGATGCATCACCATGTAGCGCATCGCCCCGAGCACGATACCGGTGCTCGCGATCGCGATGGCTCCGAGACGGATTGTCATGTCTCGGCGTAAGAGTTCGAGATCGCTCCCAACTCTGATGATGGAGGTGGACAAGCGCATCTCCATCGCGGTCATGTCGCTCCGCACATGTCCAATCTCACGTTCCAGGTCGCTTCGTAGCAGCCCAATCTCCCGCGTCAGTTCGGTGCGGAGCAGTCGACTCTCCTGCTGCAAATCAGGTTTGGTCCCGAGCAGGTCAGCTTTCGTCGCGAGTTCGGCACCAGACATCGCCTCGGCCATGGCCGCAGCCGCGCCAGCGGCCTGAGGGCCGGGAAACCCCGCCGCCTCCAGTTTCCGCGCCATCTTCCCAGTTTCCGTGCCATCGTCAATGTGTCGAACGGGATCGCGTTCATGGCTCGACCCTACGCCCGCCGGCCACGCCAGATCCAGCGTTGCGTGGTTAGCGGTAGGTCTGTACCGCCATCCTTTCCTCCACCGAACTCCCGCCGCACAATGGCGCCATGACTGAGGCCATCAGACTCGATCCCAACCGCGTTTCGCACCGCACCCGCCTGACCGCGCTGATCGTGGCTACCGCGATGTTCATGCAGAACCTCGATTCGACGATGATCGCCACCGCGCTGCCGACCATGGCACATACGTTCGGTTACGATCCGGTGCGGATGAATGTCGCGTTGACGTCGTATCTGCTCAGCCTCGCGGTATTCATCCCGGCCAGCGGCTGGATCGCCGACCGCTTCGGCGCGCGCAACATCTTCCGCCTCGCGATCATCATCTTCACCCTGGGCTCTGTCCTGTGCGGCCAGTCGAACAGCCTGGCGTTCCTGGTCGCCTCGCGCATCCTGCAGGGCATGGGCGGCGCCATGATGGTGCCGGTTGGCCGCCTGCTGCTGCTGCGCACCGCCGCGAAAACCGAACTGGTGTCCGCCATGGCCTGGCTCACGACGCCCGCATTGCTTGGGCCCGTGTGCGGTCCGCCGATCGGAGGGTTTATCGTCACCTACCTGGACTGGCGCTGGACATTCTACATCAACATTCCGATCGGCATTCTCGGTCTCGTGCTGGTCACCATGTTCGTCGAAGACGTGCGTGAGCCGCCGCGTGGCGCCTTCGACCTGCGTGGCCTGCTGCTGTCCTCGATCACGCTGATCGGTCTCATGTTCGGTCTCGAAACATTGGGCCGGCACTTCGTTCAGCTCTGGATCAGCGAGGTGATGATCACCTGTGGCCTTCTGGGCGGCCTCGGTTACTTCCTGCATGCGCGCCGGCACGAGTCACCGCTGCTTGATTTCACCCTGATGAAGCTGCCGTGCTTCGGCGTGGCGTTCAGCGCGATGATGCTGTTTCGCACCGGCATCGGTGCGATCCCGTTTCTGTTGCCGATGATGCTGCAGGTTGGCTTCGGCGATTCCGCGATTGAAAGCGGGCTGATCACCTTCGCCAGCTCGGCCGGCGCGCTGGCGATGAAACCGGCGGCACGGCGGGCGCTGCGCTGGTTCGGCTTCCGCGATACGCTGCTGTGGAACGGATTGATCTCGGGCATCATGCTGGGTTTGTGCGCCACGTTCCGTCCCACCTGGCCCGCCGCCGCGCTGTACGGCGTGCTGCTGGTGGGAGGCTTCCTGCGTTCGTTGCAGTTCACCGCGTATAACACGCTGGCTTATGGCGACGTGTCGCGGGCGCGAATGAGCGCGGCGACCAGTCTTTACACGTCCGGTCAGCAGCTCGCCGCGACAATCGGTATTTCAGCCGGGGCGGTCTCGCTGGAACTCGCCCGCGTCTATACCGGACATGCGACCGCGCAACCGTCCGATTTCAGTGTCGCCTTCCTGGTCGTGGCGTCGATGACGACCGCCGCGGCGCCGGTCGCGCTGTTCATGCCGCGTACCGCAGGCGACGAGTTGACCGGCCGCGGCGCCGCCTTCGCCCCCAGGCCGGGAGAGTAACCATGGCGGGAGACCCGACCAGGGAAGCGGCGTTCGCGCTGCTGACCGCCGTGTTCGAGCGGCGGCGCACGCTGGAGGAGGCGTTGAACGCATTACCGCCGATGGAACCGCGGGACCGGTCGGCGGGTCATCGCCTCGCCGCCGCCGTACTCCGCCGGAGCGGCACGCTGGACGCGGTGCTGGAACCATTGATGCGCAAGGCGCCGCCCGACCCGGCGCGTCATGTGCTGCGCATCGGCGCGGCCGGGTTGTTGTTGCTGGACATGCCGCCGCACGCCGCGGTCGGGACCGCTGTCGCGCTGGCCCGGACGTGCGGTCTGGCGCCGTTCTCTGGGCTGGTGAACGCGGTGCTGCGCAGGGTGGCGACGGACGGTAAGGCGGTGCTGGAGACGCTGGACTCGCCGCGGCTCGACACGCCTCCCTGGCTTTGGGCGTCCTGGGGAACCGATGCCCGGGCGATCGCGGAGGCGCATCAGCATGAGGCGCCGCTGGACCTGACACTGAGCCCAGGGACGGAAGTGCCGGAAGGAGGGTTGCGGTTGCCGACCGAGTCGGTGCGGTATCCGGCCGGCACGCATGTCGCCGAGATACCTGGGTTCGCCGACGGCCGGCTTTGGGTGCAGGACGCCGCCGCGGCGTTACCGGCTTCGCTGCTGGCGGCGCGGCCGGGGGAGAGGGTCGCCGATCTTTGCGCGGCGCCTGGAGGCAAGACCGCCCAACTCGCCGCCGCCGGCGCACGCGTGACGGCGGTGGAGCGGGATCCTGCGCGGCTGGCGCGGCTGGCGGAAAACCTGGCGCGGTGGCGGTTGCGGGCGGAGTTGGTGCAGGGCGATGTGCTGGCCTGGTCTCCACCGGAATTGTTCGACGCGGTTCTGCTTGATGCACCCTGCTCGGCGACAGGCACGATTCGCCGTCATCCGGACGTGCCGCATTTGAAACGGCCGCGCGATATCGGGCCGTTGTGCGAGGCGCAGGATCGGTTGATTCAAGCGGCGGCACGGATGCTGCGGCCCGGAGGGCGACTGATTTATGCGGTTTGCTCCCTGCAACCCGAGGAGGGTGCGCCCCGGCTGACAGGCTCCGGTCTGCGCCTCGATCCGTTCCACGAGGAGGAATTGCCCGGACTGCCGGAGGCGATTATGGTGGAGGGCAATCTGCGGACACATCCGGGGATGTGGCGGGAATGGGGCGGGATGGATGGGTTCTTCGCGGCGAGGGTGGTGCGGGATTAGGGAGGCCCCGGTCCGCACGGCGGCGCCGGTATTTTCGTCGGCTGAACGGTGCATATGAAAGCCAATTCGTAACGATTATGACTGCAAGCGGTCTGTAATCGCTCGTCCGATCGTGCGTAGATCGGTTGTGAAAGTCGCCTGATTTTTCCGGATTTGCCCGCACGACGGAGCCTGTCCGTAATTCTGTGTGCGGGGCATAACCAACGCCAAGGAGGCGTATTA
>CALFNB010000486.1 GCA_937902425.1 uncultured Acetobacteraceae bacterium
TGCTGCCCGCCGACTCGCCCTGGTTCCCGCTGCTGCGGGAGCGGGCAGGCGCACACAAGGTTATCAGCTTCGGTTCCGCGCCAGGCGCCGACGCGCGGCTGCTCGAGATCCAGCCTGACGCGAACTTCTCGACGCTGCTGGTCGATGTCGCCGGCCGTGAGTTGCGGATGCGGCTGAACGCGCCGGGCCGTCACATGGCCATGAACGCGGTCGCGGCCCTCGGCGCGGTCACCGCTTTGGGTTTTGATCCGGTAACCGCCGCGCATGCGCTTAAGGCATTCGCGCCGTTGCCCGGCCGCGGCGCGCATCGGCGTCTGATGCTGCCGGACGGCCCGGCGCTGTTGCTGGACGAGAGCTACAATGCCAACGGTGCCTCGATGCGTGCCGCTTTGGACGTGCTGCGGCTGCAACCCGCCGTCCGCCGCGTCGCGGTTCTCGGCGACATGCTCGAACTTGGCGACGCCGGACCCGCCGAGCACGCCGGTCTGGCCGCCGACGCCGTGCGCTCGGCCGACCTCGTGTTCACGTGCGGTCCGCTGATGCGGCATTTGTTCGATGCGCTTCCGGCATCGATCCGGGGCCACCATGCGGAGGACGCGGCGGCGCTCGCGCCCGTCGTCGCGGCGCGGATCGCCGCGGGCGACGCGATCCTGGTCAAGGGCAGCCTTGGCAGCCGCATGAAAACAATTGTCGCGGCGCTCGACGCCCAGGCCACAATCGGGGAAGCGCGCGCCGGATGATATTTAATTTGTCCCGTTTGCTACCGGAACATTTCGCGGCGGTGAATCTGCTGCGTTACATCACGTTCCGCTCGGCCTGTGCCTGCCTGACCGCGCTGGTCGTCAGTTTCCTGCTGGGTCCGGGAATGATCCGCTGGCTGCGTTCAATGCAGGGCCAAGGCCAGCCGATCCGCGAGGACGGGCCGGAACGTCACCTGATCGAAAAGAAGGGCACGCCCACCATGGGCGGGCTGTTGATCCTGTTCGCGGTGATCATTTCGACTCTGTTGTGGGTGGATTTGCGCAACGGCTACGTCTGGGCCGTGCTGTTCGTCACCGTGACGTATGGCGCGCTGGGGTTCGTGGATGATTACCGAAAGGTAACGAAGCGCGACAGCAAGGGCGTCAACGGCCGAGTGAAGCTGATCGTGCAGGCGGCCGCCGGCCTGATCACGGCGATCTGGATCGTCTGGCTGGCGCGCGATCCGTTGGGTACCGCGGTGATGTTTCCCGTCTTCAAGGACCTGGCGTTGCCGCTTGGCATGGCGTTTCCGGTATTCGGCATGCTGGTGATGATGGGCTCCTCCAACGCGGTCAATCTGACCGACGGGCTGGACGGCCTGGCCATCGTACCGACCATCATCACCGCCGGTGTGTTCGCGCTGATCGCCTACCTCGTCGGCAACCATATCTTCGCCGATTACCTGCAGCTGCACTGGGTCGCCGGAGCCGGCGAGCTGATGGTGTTTTGCGCCGCCCTGATCGGCGCCGGAATGGGCTTCCTGTGGTTCAATGCTCCACCGGCGGCGGTGTTCATGGGCGACATCGGCAGCCTGTCGATCGGTGGTGCTTTGGGCGCCGTGGCGGTGGCGACCAAGCACGAGATCGTGCTGTGCATCGTCGGCGGGCTGTTCGTTGTCGAAACGATATCGGTGATCGTGCAGGTGTTCTGGTACAAGCGCACCGGCAATCGTGTGTTCCTGATGGCTCCGTTGCATCACCATTTCGAAAAGAAGGGGTGGGCCGAGCCGACCATCGTCATTCGATTCTGGATCATATCGATGATCCTGGCGCTGGTCGGGCTCGCGACCCTGAAGATCCGATGAGAGCGGCATTGAACAGATCTTGTTTGAGCAGGCTGGATACGACCGGACCGGGCATGAGCAAGCCATACTGGGCGCGAACTGGCCGGGTACGCGCGGGGAGTCTTCCGCCAATGCCTCCCCGGAAAGGTTCGAGTCTGGCGATGCGAAGCAAAGAATTCACCACGGAGAACACCGAGGACCACGGAGGACCACGGAGGTTCATCGGTTTCGGATCGCGTGCATCACCGGGCACCAAAGAATCCACGACGGAGAACGCGGAAAATCACGGAGGACCACGGAGGTTCATCGGTTTCGGATCGCGTGTATCACCGGGCACCGTGGAACCAACCTCGTGTCGCCGGGATGCGCGATCGGTGGAGCGTCCCGCTTCCCCGTGGTCCTCCGTGGTCCTCGGTATTCTCCGTGGTGAATTCTTGCCGCACCA
>CALFNB010000487.1 GCA_937902425.1 uncultured Acetobacteraceae bacterium
CACCGCATCCTTCAGGCCGCCGACGGCGTTCTGAACCTTGCCTTCCACCTTGTCGCTCTTGCCTTCGGCGACCAGCTTATTGTCGCCGACAGCCTTGCCAACCGCTTCCTTGACGGCGCCCTTGGCCTGTTTGGCGGCGCCGGCGATACGATCTTTGTCCATGTCGCTATCCCTTCGTCAGATGTCTGTTTTCGGCGGGCGCCGGGCATCAGGGGCCGTGGTACCCACGCCGTCGATCAGCAGGACCACCCCGACGATGATCATACTTGTTTCTATATTCAACCTATCCCCGTCTCTGTCGTGCCCCAGGGATACTTAGGATTCGTAAGGCAAGGCGGCGACGCCATCGTCTGATCGAAACAATGAACGTCAACCGTTAGGCACCATTTGGGTATACGGATTACCCCTAAGGCTATTCCCTTATCGGAGAACCTAAGGCCGCCCTGAGATTGCCTCAACCCTCGGAATCTACCTAAGGAAGCGTCAGGGATTTACCGCTCTGTCTGAAGGGTGGAACGGCCGGATCGTATGGTTCCATTCACCATGGAAGTCATCGCGGATGATATTGATCGCCGCCATTTCAGCATCCGAGACCACGAGCCCCTTTTCACAGGTGTTCGTGTCGAGTTCGCAAGCGATCTTCAACCCAGCTTTTGTTGTCGTCGCGCTGATCAGATCAATGATGACCTGATAACTCACCAGTGGTCTCGCACGCCAGTGATGGCTGATGAATGAGAACGTACAGCGTTTTACGCTTGAACGTACTTTATCATGCGTGATGCGCGTTCCACGGACCCGGCTCCGCCGCCCTTACCCACCTTCGATCCGCGGAATAAAGAACACCTCCGCGCCCGGCGGCACCGGCTGAAAATACCCGGTCTCGTGCAGTTCGCCGTTGATCGCGACGGTGGTTTCTTCCTCCAGCGCATGGCCCAGTCCGGGGAACATTTCGTCCATCGCCCGGATCACGCCGCGGAGGTTGTGCGCCTCCACCTCAAACTCGCGCACGCCGTTGGTATATTTGCGCGCGAAGCCCGAGGTGAAGGCGACCGTTGCCGTCATTCCCGCTTACTTGCCGCCCGACATCGCCGCCAGGACCCGCGGCGGCGACATCGGCAGATGCGTCATCCTTGTGTGTGTCGCCGTTTCGATCGCGTTGGCGATGGCGGCCATCGGCGGACAAATGTTCGCCTCACCCACGCCCTTGGCGCCATACGGATGTACTGGGTTCGGCACCTCCACCAGGATGGTGTCGATCATCGGAATGTCCGACGCGACCGGGCAGCGATAATCCAGGAACCCGGCGTTATCGAGCTGACCTTTGGCGTTGTAGATATACTCCTCGTTCAACGCCCAACCGATGCCCTGCACGACGCCGCCCTGGATCTGGCCCTCGACGTAGCTCGGGTGGATCGCGCGGCCGACGTCCTGTGCCGCGACATACTTCAGGATATCGACGCGGCCGGTTTCCGGATCAACCTCCACATCCACGAAGTGCGCCGCGAACCCAGGCGCCTGCGCGCCCGCGTTCACACCGGCGGAGGCGGTGATCGGCCCACCCGTCGCCGCCGCCTTGCCGGCGATTTCCGCCAGCGACATCGGCTTGAAGTTGCCCACGTTGGCGCCCGCCGGCTTGGCGAAGCCGTCTTCCCAGATCACGCCCTCGGGATCGACGTCCCAGATCATCGCGGCACGCCGGATCAGGTCCTTGATCACGTTCTTGGTGGCGGCGACCACCGCCATGCCGGTCGCGAAGGTAACCCGGGAACCGCCGGTGACGTGCGTGTAGCCGATCGAGCCGGTGTCGGCGACGATCGCCCGCACCTGGTTGTAATCGACGCCCAACGTCTCAGCCGCCATCAGCGCCATCGACGCGCGGGAGCCGCCGATGTCCGGACTGCCGGTCGCCACCAGGACAGTGCCGTCGGCGTTGATCTGCATGGTCGCGCTCGACTCGCCGCCGCCGTTGAACCAATAGCCGATGGCGACGCCACGCCCCTGATTGGGACCCTTCGGTGGGTTGGCATAGGCCGGATGCGCTTTCAGCGCCTGCAACGTCTCCATGAACCCGGCATGCGCGTGTTTCGGACCGGCGATGGTCGGCACGCCGATGCTGGCGACGTTCTTGATACGCAGCTCCAACGGATCCATGCCGATCGCCTTGGCGCACATGTCGATCACGCTCTCGACCGCGTAATGCCCGATCGGCGAGCCCGGCGCGCGATACGCGGCGGACTTCGGCCGGTTGCTGACCACGTCATAGCCCACCGCGCGAGCATTCGGGATGTCATACGGCGAGTACGAGCACAGGCAGGCATTCATCACCGGCGAGCCGGGGAAGGCGCCCGCCTGGAACTTGAAGATCGCGTCGGCGGCGACGATCTTGCCGGCCTTGGTGACGCCGACCTTGGCCCACATCGATGAGCCGGACGTCGGGCCGGTGCCCTTGAACACGTCCTCGCGGGTCATTTGCAGGCGGACCGGCAGGCCGGACTTTTTCGAGAGCAACGCCGCCACCGGCTCCAGGTAGGTCACGGTCTTGCCGCCGAAGCCGCCGCCGATCTCCGCCGGGGTGACGCGCAGGTCGCCGATCTTGCAACCCAGGATCTTGGCGGTCAGCGCGCGCATCTGGAAATGGCCCTGGCTGGAGGACCAGATTTCGCCCTGCCCATCGGCTTCCATCTTCGCCACGCAGGCATGCGGCTCGATGTAGCCCTGATGCACCGCCGCCGTGGTGAACTCCTTCTCGATCACCACATCCGCCTGGGCAAAACCCTTCTCAATGTCGCCCATGACGAATTCGAGGCGCTTGGAAATGTTGGACGGCTTCGGGTTCGGCTCGGTCATGCCACGCGGGATCATGTCGGGGAACAGCAGCGGCGCGTCGGGCTTCATCGCCTCGTCGACGTCGATGACGTGCGGCAGGACTTCGTAGGTGACCTCGATCAGCGACGCGGCTTCCTCGGCGATGGACGCCGAGATCGCGGCGACGGCGGCGATCGCGTGGCCCTCATACAGCACCTTCTCGCGGGCGAGGATGTTGCGGGTCACGTGCCAGAAGTTCACCGCGACGCGCTCGGGGCCGATGAATTCGTTCTTCTGCTCCGGCAGATCGGCGGAGGTCACGACCGCCTTCACGCCGGGCAGCGCCGCGGCCTTGGCGGTGTCGATCTTCTTGATCAGTGCATGCGCGTGCGGCGAGCGAAGCACTTTGCCATACAGCATGCCGGGCAGCTTAAGGTCGGCGCCATACATCGCCCGGCCGGTCACTTTCGGCACCCCGTCGGGACGAATCGGGCGCGTGCCAATCCATTTGAAGCGTTTGACGGAATCAGTGACTATCGTTGAGTCGTTCATGGCGCACTCATCCCCAAGGGTTGCTGTGGACGGTTAATGGTCGTGATCGATTGATCATGGTCGGCTGACAGGTTCGCGCGGCACGGCCCGAAACGCAAGACCTGACCGGCCCTGACCGGCCCGGTCCGGCATGGTCGCCGCCCAGACGTTGCTCGGTGTTCAGAAGTTACCCGCGGTTCAGAAATTAATTGGTCACAACGGGAGCTCAGCGCGGGCTGGCGAGCTTTTCTCATGGTGATTTCAATTGTCGCGACGAAATTGCCCTGAAACGACTTATTTGGGCCGGAGGCGACACGTCGGTCACTGTGCGGGTACCCGAGGAACCTGTCCTGAAAGCGACGCGGATATTGCCCGGATTTTCCTCGTTCGATGTGGCTTCGCGAGACACGGAGTACCGCGGCACGGGCTGGGAGCGGTTCGACGATGCCGGTAGGCCGCGCGTCGCGGTCCCGCCGGATCCGGTCCCGCCGGCGGGTTTACCAGGCAATCCACCTGCTGGGTAATTCTGGGTTCGCGAAGCGCCACCCGCGTCGAGGTGGCGCTTCAATCCTTCGTCGCTTTGACGATCGCGGCGCGGAGATCGCCGCTGGCCGCATCAAAATCGGCCCAGGGATCACGCGGGAGATTCTCGTTTGGAAGTGTCGGCGGATTCCAGTTGGCGGGACTCGGGCCGGGTCTGACCGCGCGCCAGGCCGGCCCCTGGGGACCATCCGGCGATCGCGGTCGTTTCGCAGGTAGTCGAGGAAAATCTTGCCGCCGCGAGACTGCTTTGCCATCGTGGTCGTGTAACGGTCCGGCGCGTCCCGCTCCATCATCATGCAGACGAGGTGGGCGAACTGGTTCGCCTCCGGCCAACCGGGCGCGGCGGCGCGCTTCGGCGCTCGCAACGGGACGACGACGTGTGATCCCTTGCCGCCGGTGACATGGGCGAACGATTCCAGAGACAATTCTTTCAGCCGATCGCGTGGCTCCAACGCGGCGGCGACGGCGGCGTCAAAGTTCAGGCCCGCGGCGGGATCCAGATCGAACACCAGGCGATCGGGGATGTCGGGATGATTGGCAAGCGCGCCCCACGGACGCAGCTCAACCATCCCAATCCGCGCCAGCGCGGCCAAACCAGAAGCGTCGTTCACGCGCAAATATGGCCGTGCCTGACCTGAAACATTGACCCTGCCGATCAAACGCAACGACCGCGCATGGCATGCCGCTGAAAGAACAACGGTCCGGTAATCCCATCGGGGGCCCGAATGATCGATAACGGCCGGCTACCAATCCGCGCCAGGGTGCGATCGACATAGAGCGCGTAACAGGCGGCGAGGTCCGCCTTGATCACGTCGGGTGTTTCGTTCGTGGCTGGCCACATCACGCGGTCCGGATGGGTGATGCCGGGCGACGCCGGATTTGAGGTAACTTTGCTTCGCATCGCCGGCCTTTCCGGAGGCGTGACCTCGCCCGAGGGATTATCTTCCCGGACACCCTGGAAGCTCGCGTGCCGCGGCAGTCCATCGGCTTCCGTCCACCAACCACAGGCCACCCCGACGACGAGGTCAGGTGTGGTCCACACGACATCCGACGTCCCGGCGGGCTGCTTGCCGAAGAACGGCATGTGGCCGACTTGAGAGGTCCAAGGCGCCGTGACAAATCCTCCCCGAGACGGGAGGAAAATCCAGTGCCGACCCGGCCCGGACAGAGGAGTTTTCCGTCACGGCGCACGCCGACCAGCAGCGCATCCAGACCGCGGCCTTTGTTGTCCTTGGTCGAGCGCCCACGAGGAATTCGTCACGACCGCGACATTTCGCGACTCGGGCGCGACCGGTTCCCGGCGCCGGCTTACAGGCAGCGGGAGTTTTTCCTGACCCCTCGTCACGCGGGGAGTTAGACTACGGCGAACGCCTGAGGCAAGGAATGGACTTGCGATGCGCGGTGCGTCTGGTAAGGACGGCGATGCGCGGGAGAGATGGCCGAGCGGCTTAAGGCGCACGCTTGGAAAGCGTGTGTGCGTGAAAGCGTACCGTGGGTTCGAATCCCACTCTCTCCGCCATATGCCATTATAGTAATGATTTCAATGACTTGTAGCCATACCGCGTGGCAAAAGTGTGGGCGGATTTTGCAAATTGGGCCATCGTTGCAATTTCTGGCCTAACAACGATGGCCGATTTCCGCCATTTCATCGCTTGGCATCAGATTATGCTGCACATGCGTGCCCACACTTTTGCCCCTCTTGCCATACCGCCACCCGGATTTGTCCAACGAATTGACCAATGTTCGTCCGAAGCGGTAGAGGTTCCGCCTGAGTAGCGCCAATTATGCGTTGCAAC
>CALFNB010000488.1 GCA_937902425.1 uncultured Acetobacteraceae bacterium
ATGTCGATGGCGTGGTCGCGCTGACCCACAAGACCGGCTGCGGCATGACGCAGGACGAGCCATTGCGCGTGCTGCGCCGGACGCTCGCCGGCTACGCGCGCCACCCCAACTTCTCCCACGTGATCGTTCTCGGTCTGGGCTGCGAGGTCAATCAGATCGGCGGCCTGATGCAGGAACAGAAACTGGCGGGCCGCCTGCGCTCGCTGGATATTCAGACCGTCGGCGGCACCCGCAAAACCGTCACGGCGGGCGTCGATTTCGTGCGCGAGGTGCTGGCGGAATCCAACACCGCGAGGCGTGAAACGGTGCCGGTCAGCGCCCTGACCGTGGCGCTGCAATGCGGCGGCTAGGACGGTTATTCGGGTGTCTCCGCCAATCCCGCGCTGGGTTACGCCAGCGATCTGGTCGTGCGCAACGGCGGCTCGGTCATTCTGTCGGAAACGCCGGAGACCTATGGTGCCGAGCACTTGCTGACGCGCCGCGCGGTGTCGCGTGAGGTCGGCGAGAAGCTGGTCGGCCTGATGCGCTGGTGGGAAGACTACACGAAACGCGAGAACGCCGAAATGAACGCCAACCCCTCACCCGGCAACAAGGCGGGCGGGTTGACGACCATCCTGGAAAAGTCGCTCGGCGCGATGGCCAAGGCGGGCAGCACCAACCTCGTCGACGTCGTGCAATACGCTGAGGAGGTGAAAGCCCGCGGCTTCGTGTTCATGGACACACCCGGCTACGATCCGGTTTCGGCGACCGGTCAGGTCGCGGGCGGCGCGAACCTGGTGTGTTTCACCACCGGCCGAGGCTCCGTGTTCGGCTGCAAGCCCGCGCCGTCGATCAAGCTGGCGACCAACTCCACGATGTTCCGCCACATCGAGGACGACATGGACGTGAATTGCGGCACCATCCTGGATGGCGACGACTCGGTTCAGGAGTGCGGGCAGCGAATCTTTGACCTGATCCTGCGCGTGGCCTCGGGTGAGGCGACCAAAAGCGAGGCGTTCGACTTTGGCGCGGCGGAATTCGCCCCCTGGGTGCTCGGCGCGACGATGTGATGCCAGGCGGCGGCGCCCCAGCGGCTATTCCGTGTAAGGGGCTATTCCGCGTATTTGATGGCGCCCTCGGCCAACAACCGCTCGATTGACTCGGGCGCGATGTCGTCCGTCGGGAGCCTGGCCCATAGCGCCGCTTCCTCCGCGGTCGCGGCGCGCCAGAGGTTCCGCAGGCCTGGCGCGAACAGCAGCGGATACGCCGGTTCGCCGACCGGGGGCGGAGCGGCACCATCCAGCGCGCCGAACACCGCGTCGGGATCGGCGTGAAACCAGACCAGCGTCGCATGCTGGCCTTTTTCGACGCGTCCGCGAACCGCGCGTTCGATGCATTGCCAGGCCTCGCGTTCAATGCGCCCCCGCAGTTCGCACCTGATGTGTTTCCGAACCTCCGGCTCGGCGCGGGCCGGAGCACCGCGCTCGATGCACCCCCAGACCTCATGCTCGATGCGGTCCCGCAGCGTGCGGTCGATGCGTGCCCGGATCGTTCGATCGCCAGGTCCAACGAACGCCTCGGCGCCTGAGTGAGCGCGGATCAACGCCTGATTCATGTAACAAAGCGTGAGTGCATGCGACGGATTCGGCAATCGCGCCGCGAGGAACGCCAGGAACGCTTCTCTTTCGTCCGGCTGAAATATGGTCAGTCCATCAAAGCGATCGACATACTCGGCAATCAGCCGCCGCCGTTCCGCCTGAGGAACCAGTGTCAGAATACCGCGCACGGCGATCATCGTCCGGTCTTCGCTCCATGCCGTTGATCGGGAGCCCGCCGCGGTTGGGTCGATCGGGAAGGAGTCCTCTTCCATCACGGTGTGTCCGATCCCAGACTGGGACCCGGCCAGCGAAAGTGTCATGCGGTGATCTCCGGCGCGGGGTGATGGCGCCGCCACAGCGAGTTGAGGACGACAGGCATGGCCGGCATGAGGTTCATTGCTGCTCTCCCACTCGTGCGCTACCGGGCGTGCCAGGATCGGCGGGCGCGGCGGCGACGCGGGTTCTGGATCAGATCGGACGGCCGGCATTATGAGCGGCCTCACAGTTCAGGATGTTTTTTCGCAGGGCGTTCTGCTAATTTGAGATGCATGCGAAACAACCTGAGCACGCTTGAACTGCTGACTCCGGACGAAATGGCGCGAGTGGATGCCGCGTCGCCTGGTTTGGGCGTGCCGAGTTATACGCTGATGGAAAATGCCGGCCGGGCTGTCGCGCGCGCGGTTCAGGCCAGATTCCAGCCCAGACGTGTGCTGGTTCTGTGCGGACCCGGCAACAATGGTGGCGACGGGTATGTCGCGGCGAGAGTGTTGGAGCAATGCGGCTGGCCGGTGGTGGTCGCGGCCCTGGCACCGCCTCGGGAGGGGTCGGACGCGGCACGCGCCCGCAGCCGGTGGCGCGGTCCCAACGTTCCTTTCACGCAACAGGAAGCCGCCCGTGCGGATCTCGTGATCGATGCCGTGTTTGGCGCCGGCCTGAGCCGGGACCTGGACCTGGAGCTGACCCGGGTGCTGCGGGCGGCGCGACGCCTGATCGCGGTGGACGTGCCCAGTGGCCTGGATGGCGCGACTGGCGGGGTGCTCGGTTATGCACCGAGCGCAACGCTGACCGTGACCTTCTTCCGCCTGAAGCCTGGCCATCTGCTGCTTCCTGGCCGGGATCTGTGCGGAGAAACGGTGCTCGCCGATATCGGCATGCCCGAGGCCGTTCTGGAGACCGTTCGCGCGCGCGTATTTCGCAACGAGCCTGGTCTGTGGATGTTGCCGGACCTCGCCACCGACGCGCACAAATACGCTCGTGGCCATGTCACCATCCTCGGTGGCCCGGAGATGACCGGTGCGGCTCGACTGGCCGCCGACGCCGCGCGGCGAGCGGGCGCCGGCCTTGTAACGATCGCCGCTCTGGGCTCAGCCGAGGTCTACCAAGCCGGCACGCCGGGCACTCTCGTTTC
>CALFNB010000489.1 GCA_937902425.1 uncultured Acetobacteraceae bacterium
ATCCATTCCCCGGCGGCGATCGTCGCGGCATGGCCGACGACCGTCACGAGATCACGATGGCCGCGCGCCACCTCACGCACCCGCATCAACCGGGAGCATCCCGTCGTGACCCGGCGCGGCTTGCACACACCTCACGCCGAAACACCACCGTCGCGGCGAATGCCCCCAGGCGTGCCCTTCGCCAAAATCAGCGCGACAGGCCTGAATGTCAGCCGTGGCCAGTTCCCGATCCACGGTCCGCCTGGCGAAAAAACTCACCCACCAGGTCTCCACCAACGCCAGCGCCGACCCGGTTCCGCAATCACCTCAACCGAGCAAAACTCGAAATCCCCATAGACCGTCACCGCAGCCCCGCGGGTTCCTGCATGGGCGGTTTTCGTACGCCTGACGGCATCCGAAAACCTTCACCATCTCTGACATTCAGAGCCTCCCATGCATTGCCCGAAAGCAGACAAACCAATGAACGTTGACAACCCATTGTATCGCCGGTGGCTCAACCAGCCACAGCAAGGTGGTCGCCATTCCCGCCGAGGTCGCGGCCCTAGCGCGCCGTGGTTTCGACCAGCCGGTCGAGCGTGATTGGAAAGCGGCGGACGGCGACCGACATGCGCTTGATTGTCGGCCTAGTCGGGTCTTGCTAAACTTCGGAGGCCGTCAAAGAGCGGGAAGAGACTCAATCGGAACTCCGCATTACTATCCAACCGCTGGCGGTAAGCTGCGGCGGCTGGTTGCGTTGTCTCAAGTGTGATTCCAGCTCCGAGAGCGGCTGCAAAAACGCCGGCGTCGAGGCCGTTGGGACCAAGGCGAAAACATTGTTCCACAAGTGCAAGCGTGACATTTCGGCGCAAGTCCGGCGAAAGAGAAGTTAATACCCCGCCGCCCTGAGCGCCGTGCCACCAGGTCCTCGCGCATTGCAACCGGACAAGCCTCGGTTCGATCTCCGGCACGGAGACTTCGTGCCGCCCGCCACGCTGACGGTGCGCGCGCGGGGCGTAACGATCGGCCCAGTCACGATACCGGGCCGATGCCCGACGATGCCGGTTCGTGGCACCGGCGAAATGGGAAATATCAGTTTGCCGCCATGCGGTGACCGCCCAAACCACATACGCCGGATCGCAAAAACCGCGATTTTGATCCAGATCAATGAGCCGCGACGGTTCGTCAGGGACGAAGGACCTCGGGTCATCGCGCGCATCTCTGGCACATCCCACCGAAAGCCCGAAGCAGAGGTCGTGCGAAATGGCCAGGCTTCGCCATGGAAAACCAACCCGATGGAAAACGCCGGATAATACCGGTCAGAGGGAGAGCGACAGTGGAAGCATCCGTGGCCGAGGCACTGGAACGGACCACCCTGCGCAAGGTGTACCTGCGCTTGGTACCGTACTGCTTCCTGCTTTACATCCTCTGCTATATCGACCGCATCAACGTCAGCTTCGCGGCGTTGACGATGAACCACGACATCGGCCTCTCGGCCTATATCTACGGCCTCGCCGCCGGCGCGTTCTTCTGGGGTTACTGCCTGCTGGAAGTCCCCTCCAATCTCATCCTCGAAAAGGTTGGTGCCCGCCCCTGGATCACCCGTATCATGGTCAGTTGGGGTATCCTTTCCGCCGCGACCGCCTTCGCCACCGGTCCATGGAGCTTTTTCACCATCCGCGTCCTGCTCGGCGTGGCTGAGGCTGGGCTGTTCCCCGGCATGTTGCTCTATTTCCACCGTTGGTTCCCCCAGCGCCATCGCGCCCGGGTGGTGGCCGGGTTCCTGATCGGAATTCCGCTGTCCACCGCCATCGGCGCGCCCCTCTCCACCGCCTTCCTGCAGTTGGACGGCATCTGGGGCCTGCACGGTTGGCAATGGGTGTTTCTCGGCGAAGGGGTTCCCACCGCGCTGATCGGCGTCTCCGTGTGGTTCTTCCTGACCGAGCGGCCGAGCGTGGCGACATGGCTCTTGCCCGAGGAACGCGCGTGGCTGGTCGCCGAGATCGAGAAGGAACGACGCGAGATCGAATCGGTGCATACCCACACGATCCTCTCGGCGATGGTCAATCCGCGGGTGTGGGTGCTCACCGTGGTGTTCGCCGGCATCGGCATGGCCGGCCTCGGGCTGGTCTTGTTCCTGCCGCAGATCCTCAAGGACCTCGGCGTGTCGAACACCCAGGCGGGGTTGCTCACCGCGATACCATACGTCTTCGGCACGATCGCCATGATCGTGGCCGGCGCCATCTCCGACCGCACCGGGGACCGCTTCTGGACCCTGACGATCACCTGTGCCTGCGGCGCCCTGGGCCTGGTGCTGGGTGCGATGCTGCACAACAGCCTCTGGGTGCTGGCCGCGTTTTCGCTCGCCGTCGCCGGTTTCTACGGCATGAAAGCGCCGTTCTGGCCGACCCCATCCACGTTCCTCACCGGACCGGCGCTGGCCGCCGGACTCGCGTTCATCAACTCGATCGGCAATTTCTGCGGCTATCTCGGCCCGATCGCGGTGGGCTACGCCAAGGACAGGACCGGCAGCTTCGAGGCGGGGATTTACGTGCTCGCCGCCGCCGCCGCGGTCTCCACTCTGACGGCGCTTGGCTGCGCGCTTTGGATGCCGCGCACGGCGGCGCGTGGAGCGGCGCCCGCCGTCGCGCCGGTCGGTTGATCTGGGCTGCCGCGATCACCGCGCCGGCGCGGTGGTGGACGAGAGTTCCTCGGTCAGGTGGTCAGCGTAGCGTTCGCGCAGCGCGACCTTGTTCAGTTTGCCGGTCGCGCCGTGCGGCAGCTCGTCCACCACCAGCACCGCGTCCGGGATCCACCAGCGCGCGACCTGGTCCTTGAACAGCGCCAGCACGCTCTCCGGCGTGACCATCCGGCCGGGCTTTGGCACCACCAGCAGCAGCGGCCGCTCCTGCCATTTCGGATGCCGGGCCGCGATGGTCGACGCTTCGGCCACGTCGGGATGCGACACCGCGATGTTTTCCAGCGTGATCGAACTGATCCACTCGCCGCCGGATTTTATGACGTCCTTGGAACGATCGACCAGTTCCAGATAACCCTCGGGGTCGATCTTGCCGACATCGCCGGTGGCGAACCAACCGTCGGCATCCGCCGCCCCTTCGGCGCCGCACCGGTAATACTCGCGGCAGATCCATGGCCCGCGCACATACAGGTCGCCGGACGCCTCGCCGTTCCACGGCAGTTCCTTGCCCTCCGCGTCGACGATCTTCTGCTCCGCCAGGAACACGCCGCGGCCCTGCTTCAATTTCAGCTTTGCCGCGGCGTCCGATGGCAGGCCGGCGGTGGCGGCGTTCGGTACGTTGACGACGCCGAGCGGGCTCATCTCGATCATGCCCCAGGCGTGGACAATCTCCGTGCCATACGCGGCGTAGGCGTTGAACAACGCCTCGGGTAAAGGCCGCGATTGGGGTGTGAAAGCGGACGCGTGGCCGCGGCCGGTGTCT
>CALFNB010000490.1 GCA_937902425.1 uncultured Acetobacteraceae bacterium
CAATCTTGATGCGTTTGGTTCGCGCGGCGATCGCGGCGGCGATGCACATCGGCGACGAAAGGACGGAGCGCGGCGGATCGAAATGCAACTCCGCGAGCCACATGACGTCGAGCCCCCAGCGTTCGGCGCCGTCGACGATATCGAAGGCTTCCTCGAAAGCGGCCGAGTCGGGACGTCCCACCAAAGCGGGAAATTCATGAAAAACGCCGAATTCCATCCCCTGAACCTTTCTTTGCGACACCGGCGATTTCGACACCGCGAGGCGCATCCGTCAACCGCGCGTCACGTTGTCAGCGGTTCGCGTACTTCTCCCGCCGGGCAGACTGACCGGACAAAGCGGTGAGAATCAGGCCGACGCCAAGGCCCCAGGTTCCGTTGATCAGCAGTGAGCGGATCCAGTTGTTCAGTTGCCAGCCACCGCCGATCGGCAAACCCTTGATCGCGGCCACGATGATCAGGCCGGTCGCCGCCGCGGCTGCGCCCAACAGCAATCCGCCCCACCAGTAAGTACCCGGACGACCGCGCCATACCGCGCCAAACGCCGCGCCCCACAACCCGCCCCAAAAACACAGGTTCAAAATCCTGGGCACACCGAACGGGGGAATGGGATCGGTCGGAAAGGGCGGCGGCATGGTCAGCCCTGGCACCGCGAGATAATGCAGCAGCGCCCACATGCCTTGATGAAAGATCAGTACCGAAAGGACCGCCGAAAGAAAACCGACCCCGATACGCTTCTGGATACTGGTCATGAACCGACTCCCTTTTCCTGCCACCCTGTTGTTACCCTGGACTTTAGTCCAGGATATACGCACCTGACAAACCAGCGGAGGAGCGGCCATGTCCATCGCCATACGTCCACTCGGCAACCAGTTCGCGGCGGAAGTCACCGGGCTCGATCTGAGCGGTGCCATCGACGCGGCCGGCATCGCCGCGATCTGGCGGGCCATCGACGATTTCTGCGTGCTGGTGTTTCGCGATCAGTCACTGAGCGATCGCCAGTTGCACGACTTCGCCGCCCGCTTCGGACCGCTGGAGATCGGCCGCGCCGCCGCGAGGCCCGGACGGCGGCGGCTGTCGATCCCGCAGATCGGCGACATCTCCAATCTCGACGAGGACAATCGGGTCCGCGACCTGTTCGACCGCCGCCGGCTGGATTCGCTCGGCAACCGGTTGTGGCACACCGACGCGTCCTATATGCCGGTGCCCGTCGTACTGGGCATGCTCCATGCGGTCGCGCTGCCTCCTCCATCGCCGTTCGGCAATGGCGAGACCGAGTTCGCCGACATGCGCGCCGCTTACGACGCGTTGCCGGACGCGACCAAAGCCGCGATCAACGATCTGGTGGTGGAACATGACGTGTTCTGGTCACGCGCTTTGGTCGGATTCACCGATTTTCCTCAGGCCGAGAAGGATCAATACCCGCCGTCACCGCAACGACTGGTTCGCACCCATCCCGGGTCAAAACGCAAGACATTATATTTGTCGGCGCACGGCTCGCATGTGGTTGGTTGGCCGGTGGCGGACGGACGGTTGCTGCTGCTGGATCTCAGCGCGCACGCGACGCGGGAACGTTTCGTCTACCGCCATGAATGGCGCGTCGGCGATCTGGTGATCTGGGACAATCGTTGCACGATGCATCGCGGCCGGCCGCACGACGAAACCAAGGCGCGCGATCTGCGGCGCGCCACCACGTTGGATCAAGGCTCCACCCTCAGTGAGGCAGCGTAACGGGTCCGGGACGCAGGTCCCGGACCCATCACATCACAGCCAGTTCACCCGGCCGAGGAAGTCGCCCTTGCCGATCGCCACGGCGCGATGGCGCAGGATGTCGTAAGCGGTCGTGACGAAGAAGAAGAAATTCGGCAGGCCGAACTGACGCAGATAGTCGGCGCCTTTCATCTTGCGCTCAGCGCTGCCGGCCATCCAGGAAATGACCTTGTCCTCGCTGCCCTCGATTTGCGCGCGCGTCAGGGTGTTGACGAAAGCAAGCGAGTCCTCGACGCGCTTTTTAGCCGCCGCGAAACTGGTGTCATCCACCGCCGCGAAGTCCGGGCCCGCGACGCCAGCCAAACGGCCTGGTGTCAGGCGGCCAAAATCCGCCGCCTGGCGGATCTGCCGCGCGAGGCAGAACATGTCGGGATACAGCCGGTCGGTCAGCAGCGCCGCTTCCTCGAACTTGTGGGTGGCGCAGTGATCGGCGGCTTTGCCGATGATGGTGGCCAGAGCCCCCAACTGTTGCGCGCAGATCGGCACCGATGCGTCATACATTGAAAATGCCATGACATCTTCTCCCGTTGGTTGTTTGGCGACCGGACCTTAGTCGATCTGCGCCGATCCGGCCAGAGCTTGCCGGGCCAGGATGGCGGGGCTAGCGTCAGGGGCAACAAATAGCGCAACGGCAGCACAGGAGCGTTCGATGGCTGACAGATTGATCTCCGCCGACAACCATATCGACATGACCTATTGTCCACCGGATCTGTGGTCCGACGCGGCGCCGAAAAAGTGGCACGGCATGGTGCCGCGAACCGAGGAACGCGACGACGGCCTGCACTGGATCGTTGATGGCGTCGACCAGGGCATGTGGAACGGTGTGGGTCCAGGGTTCACGAAGTACCAAAAGGGCTCGTTTACGCATGTCGATGAGATGCGGGATCACGGCTTTGAATGGGATTATCGGCGCGGCGCGAAACCTCGGCCGACGACGCCGGATTTGCGGGTCGCCGATCTCGACAAGGATGGCGTTTATGCCGAGGTCATCTACGGTTGTCTGCGCATCAACGAGATCATCAGCGACTTCGGCATCCGCGATTGGGTGGACGGCGTGTATAACGACTGGGTGGCGGATTTCGCGAAAAAGGCTGATCCGAACCGGGTGTTTCCACTTGCGTTGATCCCGAACGCCAATCCGAAGACCGCGGCCGCGGAGGTGCGGCGTTGCGCGAAGATCGGTCTGCGCGGCGGCGATCTGGCGTTCAAGGGCATGGGCCTGCCGCTGTGGCACCATGATTGGGATGCGCTCTGGCAGGCCAGCGCCGAGTGCAAGTTCCCGGTGTCGTTCCACTCGACTGGCTTCAAGGCGGTGCGCGCGCCGGATAATCCCGAGATGGAGAAGCAGTATTTCACCGAATGGCGGCTGGTGCGGTCGGCGCTGTTCCAGCTCGATACGATGGAAGTGCTGGTATCGCTGCTGGCCTCCGGCGCGTGCGAGCGCTTCCCGGAGTTCAATTTCGTGCTTGGCGAGTCGGGTGTGACCTGGCTGCCTTACGTGTTCGACCGGTTGGACACGGAGTATCACGATCGCGCCCGCTCGCTTGGTTTCAAACTGAAGCCGAGCGATTATTTCCGGCGCCAGGGTTACGTCACGTATCAGCAGGATAAGTTCCTGGAGCCGATCGTTCCGCTGATCGGTGAGGACCGGATCATGTGGGGCTCGGATTATCCGCACCCGGATTCACTGTGGCCGGACTCGCACAAAGTACTGGGCGAGAACCTCGCGAAGTTCTCGGAGAGCACGCGACGCAAGATCGTGCACGACAACGTGGCGGCGCTGTATAATATTCATTGACGAGAGGACGGCGATGGCGGAAGGTGGGTGCTTTTGCGGAGCCATCAGATATCGCGTGGGAGCGGAACCGGTCAGTAGCGGCATTTGTCATTGCCGCACCTGCCGAAAGATCGCGTCTTGCCCCATGCTTCCGTTTGTGGTGTTCCCCGCCGATGCCGTCACATTCACACGGGATGAGCCGGTCGAATTCCGTTCCTCGCCATTAGTGACCCGCACCTTCTGTGGCCGGTGCGGGTCACCGTTAACCTACCGAAACGACAAAGTGCCAGGCCGCATCGATGTCATGACGTGCAGCCTGGATAATCCCGAGGCGTTCGCCCCCACTTTCCATGTTTGGGCTGGTGAAAAGCTCGAATGGGACGTCATCTCGGATGGGCTGCCGGCCTTCAGGACGACAAGGACGGAAGGTCAGCGGATTTGAATTTTGATCGGGAGGTCGCGCGGCGCGGTACGGCACTCTTCCGCCCAGATCACCGTTCAGGCCGGTTATATGGCGGGTCTTCGCGCTGATCCGGCTGACCAGGCGGAGGGTCCCAATGGACACTGAGACAGCAAGGCTAATCTTGCGCCGTACCGTTCTGGCGGACGTGCCTGATCTTTTCGAGTTTCTGGGGGATGCCGCGGTGATGCGGTACACCCATTCCGACGCGTCGCCGAAGGAATGCCGCCGTCGCGTGGCCGCCCACGAATGGCGGCGGCGGCGCGACGGCTATGCTCCGTGGACCGTCGTGACCAAGGCAGATGGTCGGATTATCGGCTGGGGTGGCCTGTATATCGATCCGTTCGACGAAGGTTGGGGTGTCGAGGTTGGCTACTTCTTCCACCCCTCGGTCTGGGGGCAAGGCTACGCCACCGAGCTGACGCAGGCCTGCCTGTCACTGGCTGACGACACCCTTAAGTTGCCCGAGGTCAGAGCCTTCGCGCGACCCGAGAACACGGGTTCACGGAGAGTCCTGGAGAAAGCTGGCTTCAAGGTAGTGCGGTTCGTCCCGGAGATGGAACGTATCCTCTACCGCCGCGGCCAATATGGTGAACACCCAGCGGTATAAGTCGTGGCCCACCGGCCTACGACAGCGGCGGCCGTCTCCCGGCCCAGGGCTGAATCGCTTCAAACGCGGCTGAGGCCTGCAGCACGCCCAGATCGTCGAACCGCCGCCCAACGATCTGTAGCCCAACCGGCAGCCCGTCCGCGGTGAAACCGCACGGCACATTCGACGCCGGGTTCCAGGACATGTTGAACGGATAGGAGAACTCGGCCCAGGAAACCCAGTCCCAAGGGTGTGAGGGCCAGTGGTCGGGCATGAGTTTTTCCGCTGGGAATGCCGCGACCGAAACGGATGGCGTCAACAGAAAGTCCCAATTTTCGAACCAGCGATGGATGTCGGCGACGTAGCGCATCTTCCGCTCGCGCGCGGCCTGGTATTCGTCGACGCGTATGTTCTCCGCGTCGTGGATACAGGCGACGAGGCCTGGATCCATCTGCTTTTCCCATTTCGCCAGCAGTGGTTTTCGGTTGGTCATATGCGCCGACCAGAAGAACCGGATCAGTTCCGGGCCCGGTCCACCCCATGGGATCGACACTTCCTCCACATGCGCGCCGAGTTCGCTGAACCGCATGGCGGCGGTCCGCACCAGAGCGGCGACATCCGGATCGACCCGAGCGACCCCGAGGTCGGGGGAATACGCGATCTTCTTGCCCTTGACCCAATCGGACAGGCGCGCGGAGTAAGCGGCGGGCCACGCCTCCAACGTTGTGTAGTCGAGATGATGTGGACCGGCCATCAGTTCCAGCATCAGCGCGCCGTCGGCGACCGTGCGCGTCATCGGCCCCAGGTGCGAGGTCAGATCGCCGGTGCCGACCGGATAATACGGCACGCGGCCGAAGCTCGGCTTGATCCCGAACACGCCGCAGAAATGCGCCGGCATCCGGATCGATCCGGCCCCGTCACTGCCTTGATGCAACGGCCCGAAGCCGGCAGCCGCCGCGGCACCCGCACCGGCCGAGGACGCGCCGGCATTCATCCCGTGCTTCCAGGGATTATGCGTGATGCCGGTCAACGGGCTTTGGGACACGCCTTTCCAGCCGAACTCCGGCGTCGTCGTCTTGCCAATGATGATCGCGCCTTCGGATTTCAGCCGCGGCACGACCGGCGTGTCCTCGGTCGGCTGGAATCCTTTCGATGTCAGGCTGCCGTTCTGTGTCGGCATATCCTTGGTCCAGGCGAGGTCTTTGATCGTCACCGGCACGCCGTGCAGCCGGCCGATCCGCTCCCCGCCCATCAGCGCCTGTTCCGCCGCGCGCGCCGCGTCCATCGCCTGATCGGCGGCGAGGTAAGCAAACGCGTTGATTTTCGGTTCCAGCGCGGTGATGCGCTCCAGCAACGCGCGCATCGCCTCCACTGGGGAGATTTGTTTGGTGCGAATCTTTTCCGCCCACTCGGTCGCGGGCATGAAGCCGATCGTTTCAGAGTCCATGGGAACGCTCCGTCAGTAAGTCGCGCGGCCGCCTGAGATATCGAACACACCGCCGGTGGAGAACGAACACTCGTCGCTGGCCAGCCACAGCACGAGCGAGGCCACCTCATCGATTTCGCCGAACCGGCCGATCGGGATTTTCGACAGCATCCAGTCGATTTGCTGTTCCGTCATCTGCGCGAACAACGGGGTTTTGACGGCGGCCGGCGTAACGCAATTGACTCGGATACCAGTGTCCGCGAGTTCCTTGCCGAGTGACTTGGTCAGCCCGATGACGCCGGCCTTGGAGGCGGAGTAGGCGGAGGCGTTCGGATTGCCGTCCTTGCCGGCGATCGAGGCGATGTTAACGATGCGTCCACTGTTTTGTGTGCGCATGAATGGCACCACGGCTCGGTTGCAATAAAAAACTCCCTTCAGATTGACATCGATCACCTTGTCCCAGGCCGCGACCGGGTAATCCCAGGTCGGCACGTTCGGACCGGTGATCCCGGCGGAGGTAACCAGAATGTCGATTTTCCCCAGTGCCGCGACGGTGGAGACAGCGGCCCGATGCACGGCGCCGGAGTCGGTGACATCCAGGGTCACGGTGTGCGCGGCGCCGGACTTCGCGAGGCCGGCCTCGTCCATGTCCCACAGGCTCAGCCGCGCGCCTTCGGCGGCGAGCCGCGTGGCGATGCCCGCGCCAATGCCTGATGCGCCGCCGGTGATGACGGCCGTGCGTCCGGCGAAGCGTCCCGCCATGATCGGTCTCCCTGATTGCAATCGCCCACAGTTTGGGCCGAACCGGCGCGGCGGGTCCAGACGTCACACATATGTTTCACTTGCCTCCGCCCCACGCTCCCCGTATCCACCCCGGCCATGGGAGGTCACGCCACACTGTGAGGTGACACCATGACAATCCGCAATCTCGATCGCGTTCTGGCGCCGCGCCGCGTGGCGGTGATCGGCGCCTCCGGCCGGCCGCGAGCGGTTGGGCATCTGGTGCTGGCGAACATGCGCGCGGCCGGGTTTTCCGGCACGCTGATGCCGGTCAACCCGCGCGAGACCGAGATCGACGGGCTGCGCACGTTTCCCGACGTTGACGCGCTGCCGGAGGATCCGGATCTCGCCGTCATCGCGACACCGCCTGACACGGTACCCGGTCTGATCGCGCAACTGGCGCGGCGCGGCTGCGCGGGGGCGGTTGTCATCACCGCCGGGTTTGGCGAAGGCACCGCCGAGACCGGAATGAACCTCCGCCAGGCGATGCTGGAGGCCGCGCGACCCGCGATGCTGCGCATTATCGGTCCGAATTGTCTGGGGATGGTCGCACCTGGCGTGGGGGTCAACGCGACTTTCAGTGCGTCTCCGGCGCGGGATGGCGGCATCGCGTGTTTCACCCAGTCGGGCGCGGTGGCGGCGGCGCTGATGGACTGGGGCTTCGCTCATTCGGTTGGCTTCCGCTACCTGATTTCACTGGGCGACATGGCCGATGTCGATTTCGGCGATCTGCTGGACTTCGTCGCCACCGATCCGGGCACGAAGGCGGTGCTGCTTTATGTCGAGAGCGTCACCTCGGCGCGCAAGTTCATGAGCGCGGCCCGCGCCGCCGCGCGTGGCAAACCGGTCATCGTGGTGAAGTCGGGCCGCCATCCCGCCGCCTCGGCCGCCGCGAAGTCGCACACCGGGGCGATGGCGGGATCGGATGCCGTCTACGACGCGGCGTTCCGGCGCGCGGGATTACTGCGGGTCAAGGGATTGGGCGACCTGTTTTCGGCGGCCGAGACATTGTCGCGCGCCGTCAGCCCGAGGCGCGGCGAGCGGGTGGCGATCCTGACCAACGGCGGCGGGTTTGGCGTGCTGGCCACCGATGCCTGGCTCGATGCCGGTGGTACGATGGCGGCGCTGTCGGAGGCGACGATCGCGACATTGGACAAAGTTCTGCCACCGACATGGTCGCGCGCCAATCCGGTCGACATCGTCGGCGATGCCGGCGCGCAACGATACGACGACGCATTGTCCGCGCTGCTGGTGGACATCGGCATCGATACGATCCTGGCATTGAATTGTCCGACCGGTGTGTCCTCCCCTCTGGAGGCGGCTGACGGGTTGCTCGCGGCATGGGCGAAGCGGCCGAAATACGCCGCGCCCAATCTGCTCGCCTGCTGGCTGACCGCGAACCATGGGGAGGCGATCAGGGCGCGCTTCAGCGAGGCGGGGATTCCAGCTTTCGACACCATCGAAAGCGCCATCGCCGGCTGCGCGGAACTGGCCGAGTTCGCCCGCAACCAGCGCCTGATGTTGCGTGTGCCGGCGCAAGGCGAAGACGCCGAGCCGGAAACCGACCTCGCGCGGGCGGGCCAATTGATCGCGGCCGCGCAACGTCCCTGGATGGATGCCGCGGCGGCGAAACAACTGATCGCGGCGCACGGGATCCCGGTCGTGCCGGTGCTGTCCGCCGTCACGCCGGAGGAGGCGGGACGCGCCGCCGAGGAAATGGGCGGCGCCGTCGCGTTGAAGATCAAGTCCAGCGTTTCGCTGCATAAATCCGACGTCGGTGGCGTGGTACTGGACCTGTCCGGTGCCGACGCCGTGCGTGCCGCCGCGGAGTCGATGCTGACGCGGATCGAAAATATCGACGGCTTCACCATCGAGGCGATGGCGCAACGTCCCGGCGCGTTCGAACTGATCATTGGCGCCAGCGTCGATCCCACCTTCGGTCCGGTCATCCTGTTTGGTCAGGGCGGTGTCGGCGTCGAGGCGATCGGCGACACCACACTGGCACTGCCTCCTTTGGACATGGAACTCGCCCGCGGCATGATCGCGCGCACACGGATATCGCGGCTGCTGCGAGGCTTTCGCGGCCGGCCCTCGGTGAACATCGATGCGCTGGCCGGGGCGTTGGTTTCAGTGTCGCGACTGATGCTGGATCATTCCGAGGTGGTCGAGCTCGACATCAATCCGATCCTGGCCGACGCGGAGGGGGTGATCGCGCTGGATGCGCGGGTGCGGCTGGATGATCCGGCGCGTCGCCCGCAATCGGCGATCGTGCCGTATCCCAGGGAACTGGAGACCATCGAACCGTTGCGTGATGGTACCGTCATGCATCTGCGCCCGATCCGGCCGGATGACGCGACAGTGGCGCGGCGGTTCCTGGAGTCGGTCTCGCCCGAGGACATTCGCGCCCGATTCCATGGCGCGATGCGCGATTTCAGTGGCGCGCTGCTGATCAGGCTGACGCAGATCGATTACGATCGCGAAATCGCCTTGATCGGGTTCCGCGACGGCGACGACCTGCCGCTTGGGGTGGTTCGGCTGTATTCCGAGCCGGACCATGTCAGCGGTGAGTTCGCCATCCTGGTGCGCAGCGACCTGCACGGTCACGGACTGGGGACCATCCTCATGCACCGCATGATCCGGGTGGCGCGCGATCGAGGATTGCAGCGGATCGTTGGCTCGGTGTTGCGGGATAATTCTCGGATGTTGCGTCTGGTGCGGGAACTCGGTTTCGTGGCGGAGAACGCGCGCGGCGATGAGGTGACGATGGTGCTGCGCCTGTAGAACCAGGAGGCGAGATGACGCGGCCAGTGGGGACTCGATATGGGGACACGATATGTGGGCGCGATCGACCAGGGCACGACTTCCAGCCGTTTCATCGTGTTCGATCGCGCCGGCCGCACGGTGGCGTCGGCGCAGCGGGAACATCGGCAGATTTTTCCTCAGCCGGGCTGGGTCGAGCACGATCCGGACGAAATCCTGACGTCGGTTCGCGCGGTGATCGAGGAGGCGTTGCGTGGGGCGTCACTGACGACGGCGGACCTCGCCGCTGTCGGGATCACCAACCAGCGGGAAACGACGGTGTTGTGGGATCGCCGTACTGGGCGAGCGGTGCATAACGCGTTGGTCTGGCAGGACACGCGGGTCGAGCCAATGGTTGCTGAATTTTCCCGGGATGGCGGGCAGGACCGGTTTCGCGCGCTGACCGGGTTGCCGCTGGCAAGCTATTTCTCCGCGCTGAAACTGCGCTGGTTGCTGGATCATGTGTCGGCGGACGGGGACCTCGCGTTTGGCACGATCGACAGTTGGCTGATGTGGCATCTGACCGGACTGCATGTCACCGACGTGACCAATGCGAGCCGCACGCAATTGATGAACCTTTCGACGTTGGACTGGGATGACTCGCTGCTGACCGCGTTCGGCGTTCCGCGTTCGGTGTTGCCGCGGATCGTTCCGTCATCCGCGGTTCATGGTCCGGCGCGCGGGGTGCTTGAGGGCGTGGCTATATCGGGCATTCTGGGCGATCAGCAGGCGGCGTTGATGGGCCAGGCCTGTTTTGAGCCCGGGGAGGCCAAGAACACCTATGGCACGGGCTGCTTCCTTCTGATGCACACTGGTACGGAGCCAACGCCCTCGAAGCACGGGCTGCTGACCACAGTGGCCGCGAAGCTTGGCGATGCACCGGCGACCTATGCGCTGGAGGGCTCGGTCGCGATGGCCGGCGCTCTGGTGCAATGGTTGCGGGACAATCTGGGGATCATCAAGACCAGTTCGGAAGTCGAGGCGTTGGCCCAGTCGGTACCCGACAATGGCGACGTGTATTTCGTGCCGGCGTTCTCCGGGCTTTACGCGCCGCACTGGCGGGCCGATGCACGCGGGATCATCGCCGGTCTGACACGGTTTGCCTCCGCGGGCCACATCGCGCGCGCCGCGCTGGAGGCGGTCGCGTACCAGACCATGGAGGTCGTGCGGGCGATGGAACAGGACTCCGGGGTCCCGATGCGGTCGCTGCGAGTCGACGGCGGAATGATCGTCAACCAGATGCTGATGCGGTTTCAGTCGGACATACTGAATGTACCCGTTGTGCGGCCTCGCGTGCGGGAGACAACAGCGCTCGGTGCCGCCTATGCCGCTGGCCTCGCGGTTGGATACTGGAACGGTCTGGACGATCTGCGAGCGAACTGGGACGTGGCCGAGACGTGGACGCCCACGATGGACGCTGGCCGCCGCGAAGCGCTGACGCAGTCATGGTCGAAGGCGGTTGAGCGGTCCATGGGATGGACGTGAGGCTGAATGTTACCACCAGACCGTAGTCGACCCGGGGCATGGGCGGGAATCGCGGGTCCCGCGCTTTTCGTTACGGTCTTCACAATCGAGGGCTGGCTGCGCCCTGGCTACCGGCCGGCCAGCATGTTTATCAGCGCGCTCTCGCTTGGGCCGCGCGGCTGGATTCAAATGGCGAATTTCGTTGTTGTCGGCCTGGCGTTTCTCCTGTTCGCACGAGGTGTCGCCACTGAATTCAAAGAAGGAAGGGCCTCGCGTCTGGGCTCGGCGCTCCTCACGATCATTGGATGCTGTTTCGTGCTTTCCGGCCCTTTCGTCATGGATCCGATAACCGTTCCGGCGGCCGAGATGAGTTTGCACAGCAAACTGCATTATGCCTTCGGGGCATTGGTGTTTACTCTGGGGCCGGTCAGCTGTTTCGCATTCGCGCTGCGTTTTCGTCATGACCGGAAATGGCGATCGTTCCTGTGGTGGACACTCGCGGTGGGAACAATAATGACCGCGGCTGTTGTATTGCTGTCCGTTGGGCCCACCCAGGCACCGGCACCACCGAACGCGTACAATGCCTGGGCTGGCGTCATTCAGCGGATGATCGTTATCCCGTACATGGCATGGGTCGTGACCTTCGGTCTGGGACTCCTCAGGTGGACCAAAACCCAGGCCCGTCCCCCGACCTCACATCCCAATCGAGAACCCGCCATCGACCGGAATCGCCGCCCCGGTCACGAAATTCGACGCCTCACTGGCCAGGAACGCGGCCACGCCCGACATGTCGCGCGGCACCCCCCACCGCCCTTCCGGCGTGCGCTTCTCCACACTTTCGTGCAGTCCCGTCACCTGCTGCCGCGCCCGCTTCGTCAAATCGGTATCGATCCACCCCGGCAGCACCGCGTTGACCTGGATGTTGTCCCTGGCCCAGGCGGTGGCGAGCGCACGGGTCATTTGCACGATGCCGCCTTTGGAGCTGGCGTAGGGTGTCGCGTAGGGCGCGCCGAACAGCGACATCATCGACCCGATGTTGATCATCTTGCCGCCGCCGACTTTCGTCATCGCGTGGTACGCCGCCTGCGAGCACAGGAAAGCGCTCGTCAGGTTGGTGTCCATGACGTGATGCCATTCCTCCTCGGTGAAGTCCTGCGGCATTTTCCGAATTGAGGTGCCGGCGTTGTTCACCAGGATGTCCACCCGCCCGAACAGCCGTTCCGCCTCCGCGATCAGCGCCTCGCACGCGGATTTCTTCGTGACGTCAGCCGAGACGAACTCAGCCTTGACGCCAAGTTCCCGCAATGCGGCCAAAGCAGTCGTCGCCTTCGCCGCGTCACGCCCAGAGATGACGATGTCCGCGCCGAGCGAGGCGATCCCTTCGGCCATGCCCAGTCCGATGCCGCCATTGCCACCGGTGACGACGGCGACCTTGCCTTTGAGGTTGAACAAATTCACCGCGACTCTCCCCGCCAAATGCCGCGACCTCTGCTTACGGGTCGCGCGACCGCCAACGATCTCGCACGATCGGCCAGGCATTGCCAGGTCTTCGCCTCAAATGGTAGCGCACCCAGATCACACCATGGAGAGGTGACCAATGACGCGCGCCACTCTGACAGCCGTTTTCGGGTCGCCCTGCCTGGGCCTGGCCGCCTGCGTGGTCCAGCCACCACCGCCGGTCGCGGTGGCACCCGCGCCCGTCGTGATTCCGGCGCCACCGCCGCCGGTCGTGGTTGTCCCGCGCCCGCGTCCTCGCTATTGGCGGCAGGCCTGTCCGCCTGGCTTCCATCTCGGCCGCCATGGCCATGGATGCTGGCACAACTGATACGCGCGCGCCTCGTCAGTTGCCGAACGCGCGGCGCGCCCAGAGGCAGGCTTCGTCCATGGCCTCGGTCGCCTTGTCGACAATGCCGGGGAAGAAGAAGAACCCGTGGTTCATGCCGTCCCAGCGTTTCATTTCGACCGCGACACCGGCTTTCCGTAGCGCCTCGGCATAATACTCGCCCTCGTCGCGCAGCGGATCATACTCGGCGGTCTTGACCAGCGCCGGCGGTAGTCCGGCGAGCGTCTCGGCGCGCAGCGGCGATGCGTGCGGATGCGCCCCGTCGTCATGCGAGCGGACGTAATGGTTCCAGAACCAGATCATGCCTTCACGCGTCAGGCCGTAGCCCTCGGCGTTCTCGATCATCGACGGTGTGCCAGGCTGATAATAATCGGTCACCGGATAGATCAGCATCTGACCGATCAACCGCGGCCCTCCCTCGTCGCGCGCCCGTAACGCGACGACGGCGGCGAGGTTGCCGCCGGCACTGTCGCCCGCCACCATGATCCGGCCCGGGTCACCGTGCAAAGCGGCGGCGTTATGCGCCACCCAGCTTGTCGCCGCGAGGCAATCGTCGGGTGCGGCGGGAAATTTGTGCTCCGGCGCCAGCCGGTAGTCCACCGACACGACGACGCAGTTCGCGCCGGCGCACAGGTTGCGGCACATGCCGTCGTGGGTATCCAGACTGCACACCACGAAACCGCTGCCGTGGAAGAATACCATCAGCGGAAACGGGCCCTCGCCGATCGGCGTATAAATCCGCAGCGGCAGCGAGCCGCCCGGTCCCTGCATGTCGCGGTTCACCACCGATGCGACCTCGGGTTTCCGCAATCCCGGAATGTCCCGCGCCGCCATCTGCACCCGCGCGTCCGCGACCGACAGCGAATGCAACGGCGGCAATTTCGCTCGCAGGTCGAGCAGCGCCTGAATTTGTGGATCGACCGGCATGACACGTCCTCCTGTTTCGCGACACCTTGGCACGGCGTCCCGGCCAGGGCCAGGTTGTGGCCCTGGAGGCATGAACGCGGTAGGATCGCGGTTCAAATTCCAGGAGTGCTTCCCCATGGCCCCGCCCCCGCCTTTCGGCGCCAACTCAGCCGCCGCGCGCGATGTCGCCAACGTGCTGCATCCCTACACCGACCTGAAAACTCATCTCGAGGTCGGACCGATCGTGGTGTCCCGCGGCAAGGGCGTGCGCGTGTGGGACGACACCGGCAAGGAATACATTGAAGGCGTCGCCGGCCTGTGGTGCGCGGCACTCGGCTTCGACAACGAACGTCTGGTCCAGGCCGCCGTGACGCAGATGCGCAAGCTGCCATTCTACCACGCGTTCGCCGCGAAATCGCACGAGCCGATGATCGACCTCGCGGAGATGCTGATCGAGCGCGCGCCGGTGCCGATGAGCAAGGTGTTCTTCGCCAACTCCGGCTCCGAGGCCAACGACTCCGCCATCAAAATGGTCTGGTACATGAACAATGCATTGGGCCGGCCCAACAAGAAAAAGATCATCGGGCGGTTGAAAGGTTATCACGGGATCACGATCGGCTCGGCCTCGCTGACCGGACTGCCCGTCAATCACCGCAGCTTCGACCTGCCGCTGCCGGGTTTCGTGCACACCGCCACGCCGCATCACTACCACGGCGCCAAACAAGATGAGTCGGAGGAGGATTTCGCCACGCGCCTCGCCGATGAACTGGAACAACTGATCCTGAAGGAAGGCCCCGACACCGTCGCCGCGATGTGGGCCGAACCGATCATGGGTGCCGGCGGCGTGATCGTCCCGCCCGAGGGCTACTTCCCGAAGATCCAGGCAGTGCTGCGCAAATACGACGTGCTGCTGGTCGCGGATGAGGTAATCTGCGGTTTTTGGCGTACCGGCGCGTACTGGGGCAGTCAGACACTCGACATCGTCCCCGACATTCTGGTCTGCGCCAAGGCACTGTCCGCGTCATACCTGCCGATCAGCGCGGTGCTGGTAAACCAGCGCGTGTTCGACGCGCTGGCCAAGGAGAGTAACGAAATCGGCACGTTCGGACACGGGTTTACTTATTCGGGTCACCCGGTGCCCGCCGCCGTCGCGATCGAGACGTTGAAAATCTATGATGAGATGAACATCGGCGCGCATATCGGCCAGGTCGGTCCGTATCTGCAAAATGGACTGCGCCGGCGCTTTGGCGATCATCCGCTGGTCGGTGAAATCCGCGGCACCGGATTGATCGCGGCGATGGAACTCGTCGCCGATAAAGCCAGCCACGGCAACTTCGACCCGCGGGAGAAAGTCGGCATCCGGCTGATGAAACTCTGCGAGGAGAACGGCGTCATCCTGCGCAGTGTCGCCAACGACTCGCTTTGCTTCAGTCCGCCGCTGGTCATTTCGCCTGAGGAAATCGACGAGATGCTCAACCGGGTTGGCGAGTCGCTCGATGCGCTGACCGTGCAGTCGCGGCGGGAGCGGATCGCCGTCGTGCGGTAGGCGGGGGCGGCACGTTCGTGGGTCATGGCGATGTCATGCGGTGCTTCTGAGCCCGCCGCATCACAAAGGTCACGAAGCTCGCAAAGCTCACGAAGAGGCAGGCGACCTTGGTCGACGGCTGTGGGCGTGTCAGCTTCGTGAGCTTTGCGAGCTTCGTGTCCTTTGTGATAAATGGGACCGCGGCGCGCACACGGTCCAATGAATGTCCCCTGATCCGAATCACACGCCCCCTCGCCGCACGAATGCCCCGTCCCCAGGCTTCGACAGCACTGTCGCACCGTCCCAGATCATTCGGCCGCGTAACCATGTCGCCGCGACCCGCGCCCGCATCGCGCGCCCGTGATACGGTGACCAGTTCATTTCCGGCCGGTCCACCAGCGTCGTTTCATCGAAGCTGAAGTCGCCGCGCTCCAGCACGACCAGATCGGCATCGGAACCGACCCGGATCGCACCCTTCTTAGGCCAGATGCCGTGCAGTTTCGCGCTACGCTCAGCGCAATACGTCGCCATCAGTGTCGGTGACAGTCCACGTTCGTCCAGCAGCGAGAACATCAGCGGTGCGAAACTCTGCAATCCGGTCAGGCCGGCGCCACAGGCGAAGATGTCGTCCAACGTTTTGCGCTCACGCGGCCACGGCGCATGGTCGGTAGATATATAAGAGATCTGATCCGCGATCAGACAGTCCCACATCCGTTCCACCTCAGCGGCGGTGCGGAACGGCGGGTTGCACTTCCCGAAACCTTTCAGCCGAATGATATCGTCTTCGGTCATGCACAGATAATGGATGCAGGCCTCGCCCGTGGTTCGCGCACCCAGACGGCGAAATTGTTCGGCGAGGTCGAAGCCGCGCGCGATCGAGGAGTGCGCGATGTGGACATGCGCGCCGGTCTCCAGCGCCATCTCGAAGATTTCCAGGTCGGCCATCGACTCGGCCAACGGCGGCCGCGTGCGGCAATGCATGATCGGATCGATGCGGCCGGCGGCACGCGCTTCAGCGGTGAGTTTCTCGACCAGCTCCTGATCTTCATTGTGGATCGCGCATGGCAGACCGGTTTTCGCGATCGCGTGGAACGCGGCCAGCATCGTCGGATGATCGATGCGTGGGAACCGCACGGCATCATATTCATAGGTGGACAGTTTGAACGCCGAGATTCCCCCGGCCGCCAGCTCGGGAATCGCGTGTACGCCGCCGGTCTTGGTGATCGTGCCATAAAGCGCCATGTCGACATGCGACGTGCGTTCCACCCAACCGATCTTATCCCGCAACAGCGTGGCGTCGGTCACCGGATGCGGCACGTCGTAGGGCATGTCGCAACAGGTCGTCACGCCGCCAGCCGCGGCACTGCGTGACGCCGTCTCGATCCCCGGCCAACCCGTCGAGGAAGAGGTGTGCATGTGGCCATCGACGAGGCCCGGCAAGATCAGGTTGTCACCATGCGAGATCGTTGCCAGGGCGGGCGGAGGTGTCCCCTGCCCGATCGCGGCGATGGTTTCACCACGTACCGCGACATAACCTTGCCGAATGATCGCTTCGGTGGTGACGACGATGCCGGTGATCACGCGGTCGAATGGTGTTGACACTTATATATATGCATCCTTCGGTGCTCTGAGCGTGCTTGCCCCTGGATGCTTGCTCTCGGATGCTTGCTCTCCGACTGGCGCGACCTTAGGAAGCAACACGGAACCAGGTAACGCGGGCCAGAATGTGCGGGAACCGTGGCTCTGTCCACACCGAAGCCCACTACGGAGGAACGAATGATCACGTATGACGTCAGAGTCCACCCGTCGAAGGAGGATCTGAAACGCGAGGATCAGCTCGCCTGGAAGATCGCCGGTGTGGCCGCCGATAAAGTCGCGGTCGACAAGGACGTGGCGGAGATGATCGCCAATCGAATCATCGACAACGCCTCCGTCGCGATCGCCGCGATCAACCGCCGCCCGGTCGTTTCGGCCCGTGACATGGCACTGGCGCGCCCGCACAAAGGCGGCGCCACGGTGTTTGGTGTGCCGGCCGGCAAACGCGTCACGCCGGAGTGGGCGGCATGGGCGAACGGTACAGCGGTGCGTGAGCTTGATATGCACGACACGTTTCTCGCCGCTGATTACTCGCATCCCGGCGACAACATTCCACCAATCCTCGCGGTCGCGCAGACCACCGGTAAGTCGGGACGCGATCTGATCCGCGGCCTGGCGACGGGGTATGAAATCCAGATCAACCTGGTGCGGGCGATTTCGCTGCACGAACACAAGATCGATCACATCGGGCATCTGTGCCCAGCGCAGGCGGCGGGGATTGGCACGCTGCTGGGGTTGAAGCAGGAAGTGATTTATCAGGCGGTGCAGCAGGCGGTGCATGTCAGCTTCACGACCCGGCAGTCCCGCAAAGGTGAAATCAGTTCCTGGAAAGCGTACGCTCCCGCGCATTCGGGTAAGCTCGCGGTTGAGGCGGTGGACCGCGTGCTGCGCGGCGAAGGCGCGCCGAGCCCGATCTATGAAGGTGAGGACAGCGTGATCGCCTGGATGCTGGATGGTCCGAAGGCGGATTATCACGTGCCGCTGCCCGCGCCGGGGGAACGCAAGCGCGCGATCATGGACAGCTACACGAAGGAGCACAGCGCGGAATACCAGTCGCAGGCGCTGATCGACCTCGCGTTCCGGATGCGCGAGAAGATCGCCGACCTCGAACAAATCGAGAAGATCGTGATCCACACCAGCCATCACACCCATTACGTGATCGGCACCGGCGCGAACGATCCGCAGAAGATGGATCCGAAAGCCAGTCGCGAAACGCTGGACCACTCGATCATGTATATCTTCGCCGTGGCGCTCCAGGACGGCAAATGGCACCACGTCGACAGTTACACTCCGAAACGTGCGGGCCGCGCCGATACGGTAAGGCTGTGGCATAAAATCGAGACGACCGAGGATCCGGAATGGACCCGCCGCTATCGCTCGATCGATCCGAACGAGTTGTCGTTCGGCGGCCGCGTGGAGATGTTCATGCGCGACGGATCGAAGCTGGTCGACGAAATGGCGGTCGCCAACGCGCATCCTCTGGGCGCCAAACCGTTCGGCCGGAAGGACTACATTGGAAAGTTCCTGACGCTGACGGATGGCATCGTCAGCACGCGCGAAGCGAACCGCTTCCTGGAAGCCGCGCGGTCGGTCGCCAGCCTGCCGGCGGGTGAACTGCATCAGTTGAACGTCGCACTGCCCGCGGGCACGCTGGCCGTCGGCAAGCCGGGGATTATCTGAAGCCGCATCCTCATTCGCCCCACCCTCACTCGAAGGAGAACCTGACCCATGAGCGAAACCGCTTTACCGAACCGGGCGAAAAAGGGTGTCGGCCTGTCCGGCATCGTCGCCGGCAACACCGCGTTGTGCACCGTTGGCCGGTCGGGCAACGATCTGCACTACCGCGGCTATGACATCCTCGACGTCGCCGACGTCTGCGAGTTCGAGGAGATCGCCTATCTCATCGTGCACGAGCAACTGCCGACGCGGGCTGAGCTGCGAAACTACAAGGCGAAGCTGCGGTCGTTGCGCGGTCTGCCGGCGGCCGTGAAGGCCTCGCTGGAGACGCTGCCGGCCGCCTCGCATCCGATGGATGTGATGCGCACCGGCCTGTCCGCGATGGGCTGCGTTCTGCCGGAAAAGGACGACCAGAACGTTCCAGGCGCGCGCGACATCATCGACCGGCTGATGGCCTCGCTCGGTTCGATGCTGCTGTATTGGTTCCACTACGCGCATAACGGCAAGCGCATCGACGTGGAGACGGACGACGATTCGATCGGCGGTCACTTCCTCCATCTGCTGCACGGCCGCGAGCCGAGCGCCGAGTTCGTGCGCGCGATGCACACGTCGCTGATCCTCTATGCCGAGCACGAATTCAATGCCTCCACCTTCACCTGCCGCGTCGTCGCCGGCACCGGGGCGGACATGTACTCGGCCCTGACCGCCGGTATCGGCGCCCTGCGCGGACCGAAACATGGTGGCGCCAACGAGGTCTCTTTCGAAATCCAGAACCGCTACGCCACGCCGGACGAAGCCGAGGCGGACATTCGCAAGCGAGTCGCCAACCGCGAGGTCGTCATCGGATTCGGTCATGCGGTTTATACGATCGCCGACCCGCGCAACGAGGTGATCAAGAAGGTGGCGCACCGGTTGTCGGAGCAGGCGGGCGATCTACGGCTGTTCAACATCGCCGACCGCATCGAGGCGACCATGATGGACGCCAAGAAAATGTTCGCCAATCTCGACTGGTTCAGCGCCATTTCGTACCACATGCTTGGCGTTCCGACCTCGATGTTTACTCCACTTTTCGTGATTTCGCGCACCTCCGGATGGGGCGCGCATGTGATCGAACAGAGGCTCGACAACAAGCTGATCCGGCCCACCGCGAACTACATTGGACCGGAGAATCTGAAGTTCGCGCCGATCGATAAACGGGGCTGAACACGCGTTTGAAACCGATACGACACCGCCGCGGCGAGACTCCGCGGCGGTTTTTTTTGTACTTTCGATAGTTTTGCATTGACAGCGGCACGTCAGATGTCGAGAAGCGAATCTGGCTAGAGTAAAATCGATTCGTAACCCACCGAGTCGCAACGTCAAATTGGTAGGACGTTAATGGACGCTCGTCCGGTCCTCATAACGAACCGATGGTCAAAGCAACGGCCTCGTGTTTCGCAACAGGTGCGGGCCTCGACCTCGATCGCACGAAGTCGCGATCGGAATAGCTTTTGGTTTCGTAACGACACCGGTCACGACGGCCATTCGGCCATGACACCGGCAACAGGGAGTTTCCAGGCGTGAACACCGACGATATCACACTCGAAGAGACCCCGCGCGCTCAGCCTCTCGCGATGCGCGCCGGCGTGAAGAAAGCGGCGAAGAAGGCGGGCCGCAAGGCCGGGCCGAAGAAAGCCGGACGTAAAGCGGCGGCGAAGAAGGCCGCGCCAAAGAAGGCCGCCGCGAAGAAGGCGGGACGTAAGGCCGCGGTAAAGAAGGGCGCGCGTAAAGCGGCTCCGAAGAAGGGCGCGCGCAAAGTCGCCGCCAAGAAAGCGGGACGCAAGGCCGCGCCGAAGAAGGCCGGTCGTAAAGCCGCCGCGAAGAAAGCAGCGCCGAAGAAAGCCGCCGCGAAAAAGGCGGGCCGCAAGGCCGCTGTGAAGAAGACCGCGAAGAAGGCGGCGCCGAAGAAAGCAGCACGGAAAGCGCGTAAGAAAGCCGCCGCTCCCGCGCCGACGCCTGAGGCTCCCGCCCCGTCCGAATCGCCGAGTTCGTAAGACAAACGTTGAAGTGTCTGGAGACGTTTTGGTGTTAGCCGAACGTCTCCAGCAGTTCATTCACCTGCGCTGGCGTCAGGACACGCGGCGCGCTGCCACGTAGCGTCAGGTACAGTTTCGCGGCTTCTTCCAGTTCTTCCGCCGCGTAGACCGCATCCAGCAATGTCTTCCCCGATACGACCGGCCCGTGATTGGCCAGCAATACCGCGCGAGCATCCGGCGCGGCGGCCTTGATCGCCGGTTCCATCGCCGGATCGCCAGGACGAAAATACGGAATCACCGGCAGGCGTCGTCCAACTCGCATTACGAAGTACGGCGTCAACGGCGGAATTGGATTGTCGGTGTTCACATCCGGCAGACACGCCACCGCCGTGGCCAGGGTGGAATGCAGATGCACAATCGCCCCGGCGTCCGCGCGTGTCACGTAAAACGCGCGGTGCATGAACACCTCCTTCGACGGAGGATCACCCGACACATGGTGAAACGCATGGTCGAGTTTCGCGATCCGCGCCGGATCCAGCCGGCCCAGACTTGAATTGGTGGGCGTGATCAGAAACCCGTCGTCAACCCGCATGCTGATGTTGCCGGCGCTGCCGACAGCGAAGCCGCGGGCGAACAGGGAAGCGGCGAGTTCGACCATCAGGTCGCGCGATTGAGTCTCGTTCATCACTCTCGCCCTTCCAACGTCTGGGGGCCTTCCAACATCTGGAACGCCTTCAGGAAGAAATCGGTGGCGCCGAAGTTGCCCGACTTCAATGCCAGCAGCAGATCGGCGCTCCTGCCCAAGGCGTGGGCACCGGAGGCATAGGTCCATGGCACACCCGGATCGATCTCCGCGCCGATCCGCAGCCGCTTCACGCCAAGCCGCGTGGCGACAGCGCCAGACGTTTCGCCTCCGGCGACCACCATGCGCCGCACGCCACGCGACACCAGGCCGGCGGCGATCAGCGCCATCGCTTCCTCGAGCAACGCGCCCGCCTTATCGGGTCCGCCAAGCAACGACTGCGTCGCGGCGACTTTGTCCGGCGGCGCGGAGGCGGCGATCACCACCGGCTTCACGCCGATCTTGCCGTCGGCCCAGGCCAGCGCATTGGCGGCGAGTTGTGCCGCGTTCGGCGTCGACAACGGATCGAGTTCGTAAACCGGCAAATGCGAACGCGCGAACCCAAGCTGCGCCAATGTCGCGCGCGAACAGGACCCCGACAGCACTGCGGTGGGCCCCGAGACCGTCGGCAACGCCGCGGCATGATCGGCCTCTGGTAACAAGCCGGCCCGGCGAAAATTGCCGGGCAGCCCCATCGCGACACCGGAGCCGCCGCCAAGCAACGCGTGGTGCGCGGCGGCTTCACCGATCGCGATCAGATGCGCATCGGTGACGGCGTCGACAATGGCGTGACGGCGGCCTTGCTCCTTCAATTGGGTCAGCGCGTCGCGGATGGCGTTGCCGCCCTTCTCCACCGCCGGGAAGCCGACCAGGCCCACGGTACCATCGGTCTGGTGCGACAAGACCCGCACCAGATTGGCATCGGTCATTGGGGTCAGCGGGTGACGTTCCATGCCGCTTTCGTTCAGCAGCGCGCCGCCGACAAACAGGTGCCCGAGATAAACGGTGCGCCCGTTGGTCGGGAACGCCGGACAATGCAGGGAGAAGCCGCAGCCAAGTGCCTGGATCAGTGCATCGGCGACCGGGCCGATATTGCCTTGGTCGGTGCTGTCGAACGTCGAGCAATACTTAAAGAAATATTGCCGCGCACCCGCCTTCCGCAGCCAGTCGAGGGCCAGAAGGCTTTGCTCCACGGCCCATCGCACCGGCGCGGTGCGCGACTTGATCGCCACCACCACGGCATCCGCGTCCGGCACCGGATCGTCCGGCGCGGGCGTGCCGATCAGTTGCACCGTGCGCATCCCGCCTCGCACCAGCATGGAGCAAAGATCGGTGGCTCCAGTGAAATCGTCGGCGATAGAGCCCAATAACATGAACGGAGTCTCCCGCGTGGTACTTATCCCAGCGCTGACGCGAACACCGCCGTCTGGGTTTCCCATGATGGCAGGGTTTGGCCGATCTGCCAGGCCTGCTCGGCCATCTCGCGCCGAAGCTCGCGGCCAAAGATCAGGCGTCGTAATGATTTCGAGACCTGGTCGCGATCGCCGAGCGGGCAAACGCATCCGGAACCCGGCGTGATCAGCGCGCCCGCCGCGCCGCCGGCGGTGACAACAACCGGCAGACCGCGTTTCAACGCCTCGGCGATCGCCATGCCGTAACCTTCGTAATTTGTCGCCAACGCGAACAGATCGGCGCCACGCCAGACGTCCTCCAGCGCCTCCCCCACCAATTCGCCGGCGAAACGCACGCGATGCGCGATTTTGAGTTCCACGGTAAGCGCGATCAGCCCGTGCGCGTGGACCGGGTCACGAGCCGGTGAGCCAACGATCGTCAGATGCCAGTCCAGATCGAACAACCTGGCCAGCGCGCGCAACAGCAGATCATGGCCTTTGCGCGGGATCAGCGTACCGATCGACACGACCTCGCAAAACACACCGGCGGAGCCGGTACAGCGCGGCGCGTCGTCGGTACCAGGAACGACGACGTGAACACGATCGGACGGAATGTGAAACCTGGTAACGAGGGTCTCGGCGGTGGTGTCGCTGGTGACGATCAGCCGGGTCAGCCGCGGCAACAATCGGCGTTCGACCTCCGCCAGCGCGGCGTGGTCCGCGTCGTTCAGGCCGGTTTCCAGCGAAACCGGGTGGTGGATCAGCCCAACCGAGCCGCGCGCGGAGATCGCATCCTCCAGGCCGCGGAACGCCGGCAACGCGAGGCCGTCGATCACCGGTTTCGTATCGGGCGGTAATCGGTCCCACGCGGCGCAGGCCGAATCGCGCGCGAAATCATCGACCAACGGAAACGCGCCGATCAGTTCCACCACCTCGATCTGATGGCCAGCCTGGCGCAATCCGGCGACGATCCGGCGGTCATAGCCATAACCGCCGGATACCGTGTCGAATGGTGCCGGAACGATCAGCGAAACGTGCATGGATTGTCCCGGCTCATGGTTCGGTCTGGATTACACGCCCACGACGATGTCACCGAATGGGACCCAGGTCTCGCGCCTTGCTCGTTCACCAGGCCCCGGAAAGCGGCCTTGAGCTTTCCGATCACGCCATGGGACGAAGCCGTCACGTCGCGCGTGCCGGAAGGAACGGTGCCCGCGGCGGACTGGTCAGCAACGCGGAACCGGCGGCGGGAAGCTGTCGGCGTTTCATTTCGGTCGTCTCCCTGTTGGCGTCCCAGCTCGCCCGAAGCGAGTTCCTGACGGAAGCCGGATCGCGTGTGGTTTCGTGGCTCAGGCGTTCGCGGCTGAAAGTCCGCCAATGCACGGGATTCGCTGTAACGTCTCGCACGCTCCTTTGTCCATCCTCCAGAAGCAAAGGAGACCGCGCATGGCCGGCATCGACCGTATACACCGTCTGCTCACCTGGCCCGCCGCGTTTTACATCGCCGGCATTCTGCTTTGGTACGAGCAGTATAAGCTGACCGGCAATCCCGGCTCGGTCTGGCTGTTCACCGTGCTGTCCGACTGGCTGCACATCCACGGCTACGAAAAGCCGTTCCGGCTGTTCGTCGCGAGCATGGAAATCGCCGCGCCGCTGTTGGTGCTACCGCCTTTTACAAGAATATGGGGCGCGGCGCTCGCGCCTGGTATCATGTCGGGCGCCATCTTCTTCCATGTCGTCAGTCCCCTGGGCATTGACCCGTACCATGACGGCGGCGCGCTGTTCAAAGAAGCCCGCGCGGTTTGGCTGTGCGCCGGGTTTGTTCTGCTGTCCTACCGGGCCGAGGCCATGGCCATCATCACCGGCCTGCTGGGGCGCAACAGGTTGGCCAGCCCGTGAAGGACGCGCGCGACGACGTCTCCGCCGCGCGCCCCACCGCGGGCCCGCCGCGCCGGTTCCGCCCCGATCAGCGCATCGATCTCCTGGCGGATCCGGCCGCGGGCACGATGCAGCAGGACGCGCTGGTTCTCGGCGCTGATCTCCAGCACCGCGCAGGTTTCCTCGGCGTCGCGGCCTTCCACGTCGCGCAGCAGAATGACCGCCCGCTGACCGGCGGGCAGCCGGTCGATCGCCGCCTGAACACGATCCCAAAGCTGGCGGCCGCCGACGATGCGCTCCGGGTTCAGTTCGTCCCACAGCTTCGGGGCTTCCACCCAGTGGCCGTCGGGTTTGAACTCGGTGAGGGGTACGCCGCGCTCGGTGGGGAACGTGCCCTCCATCAGGAAATCCAGTCCGACGAGGCGGCCCTCCCGGGAGACCCGGGTGCGGGCGCGGTTCATGACGATGCTGAAAATCCAGGTCGCGAGGGTCGACCGTGCCTCGAAGCGGCCTACCCCCGCGTACACCGCCAGCCACGCATCCTGCACGACCTCCTCCGCCTGGGCGTGGCTGCCGATGATGGACGCGGCGAAGCGGACCAGCGAGGCGTGGAACCGGCGGACCAGCAAGCGGTAGGCGGCGGCGTCACCTTGCCGCGAACGCGCGAGGAACCGCGGATCGTCGAACTCGGTTGTACGCATCGGGCTCAGCTCCGGGCTCGCATGACCTGCCGGCGGGGCGATGATATGACACGCCGGGCAGGCGCTGCTAATATTCCCCATGAACAGGATTTCCGCCCGAACCAAACGGGGACACCGTGCTGAAGTGCCGTGATTTCGCCGAGCTCGCGACGCCTTATCTGGAGGGCGCGCTGCCACTGACGACCCGGCTCGCGGCATGGTGTCATTTACGGCTGTGTGAGGCCTGCCGGAACTATCTCGATCAAGTACGCCGCACGATCCGTCTTCTGGGCTCCGGGCCGCCGCCGCCTCCGCCGGAAAACGAGAGTGAAATCATGGCGTTGCTGGCGGCTGCTCAGCGCGACCGATAGAACCGCGCGGTTATTTCGCATTTGCTGGTTTTTGTGGCAGCGCGATATGTTAGTGATATTAACTATTTTGTTAACTTTTTCTTAATCATGCACCTGTAGGTTGAATGAGCCGCGAATCGGCACGAAATGATAACGTCTTCGATCCTTGGAAAGGACACGGGACGCGGCTTGGCGACCACGTCATACCTGATCCGGCGGACCGGCGGTCCGTGCGACTTGTCCACAGAAATGCATGTGCCTACCATCAAAAATTGTTGAACTCGCGCGGAGCGCTCCGCACTATGCTCAACTTTCCGGGCCAGACTCGGGGGCACGGGCCGATTCGGCCCCCGCATGTCGGGAAAAAGCCGCACGGCGCGGTGAATTGTTCATAACCCCTCGGCTACGGGGAATGCTTCATGGCCAGGCACGTTGCATGAATTCGTTAGCGAAAGTCCGACCTTCACGAAGATTCTTTCACATAGGAAGCCATCGGTACGCTACGTTAGCCCGAGTCTTGCATGGGGTGGAAAAGCCTCAACCTCGCACGGGGCGGTGTAGCTTGACCCTGGGTGTAGCTTGACCCTGTTAGCAAATGGAGCGGCCAGTGCAGACCGTTGAAGATATCTTTTCAGTATACGCCCGCGGCTACGACCAACACCGCGAGGGCGAGATGACGCTGCCCGAATTTCTCGAGGCCTGCCGCGACAACCCGATGATGTACGCCACCGCCACCGAGCGGCTGTTGGCCGCCATCGGGGAGCCGGTGATGGTGGACACCTCCAAAGATGCCCGATTGGGCCGGATCTTCATGAACCGGACGATCCGGATGTATCCGGCGTTCAGCGAGTTCTACGGCATGGAGGAGACGATCGAGCGGATCGTCGGCTTCCTCCGCCACGCCGCCCAAGGCCTGGAAGAACGCAAGCAGATCATGTACTTGCTCGGCCCCGTAGGCGGCGGCAAGTCGTCGCTGGCGGAGCGGCTGAAGGCGTTGATGGAAACCCATCCGATCTACGTCCTGAAGGCCGGCGATGACCTGAGCCCGGTGTTCGAAAGCCCGCTTGGACTGTTCGATCCGGAGCGCATGGGTGGGCTGCTGGAGGAACGCTACGCCATCCCGCGGCGGCGGCTGAACGGCCTGATGAGTCCGTGGTGCCTGAAGCGGCTTGACGAGTTCAACGGCGATATCTCAAAATTCCGGGTGCAGAAGCTGCTGCCATCGCGGCTGCGCCAGATCGGCATCTCGAAGACCGAGCCGGGCGACGAAAATAACCAGGACATCTCCTCCCTGGTGGGCAAGGTCGACATTCGCAAGCTGGAGATGCACGCGCAGAATGACCCGGACGCTTACAGCTATTCCGGCGGCCTCAATCGCGCCAACCAGGGACTGCTCGAGTTCGTCGAGATGTTCAAGGCGCCGATCAAGATGCTGCATCCGCTGCTGACGGCGACGCAGGAGGGCAACTACATCGGCACCGAGAACATCGGCGCCATTCCGTTCTCCGGCATCGTGCTGGCTCACTCCAACGAGTCGGAGTGGCAGACGTTCAAGAACAATCGCAACAATGAAGCGTTTATCGATCGGATCTACGTCATCAAGGTGCCGTATTGCCTGCGGGTGACCGAGGAGCAGAAGATCTACGAGAAGCTGGTGTCCCGCTCCGAACTGGGTGATGCGGCCTGCGCCCCGGCGACGTTCGAGATGTTGGCGCGCTTCACCGTGTTGTCGCGGCTGAAGCGGCATGAGAACTCGACCATCTTCGCGAAAATGCGGGTTTATGACGGCGAGAGCCTGAAAGAGACCGATCCGCGCGCGCGGAGCCTGCAGGAGTATAAGGATGCCGCTGGTGTCGAGGAGGGCATGGATGGCGCCTCGACTCGGTTCGCCTTCAAGGTGCTGGCGGCGACATTCAATCACGACACGACGGAGATCGCCGCCGACCCGGTGCATTTAATGTATGTGCTGGAACAGTCGATCCGCCGCGACCAACTGCCGCAGGATACCGAAAAGCGCTATCTTGAGTTCATCAAGGCCGAACTCGCCCCGCGCTACGCGGAGTTCATCGGCAATGAAATCCAGAAGGCGTATCTGGAATCGTATCACGACTACGGGCAGAATCTGTTCGACCGCTACGTATCCTATGCCGACGCCTGGATCGAGGATATCGACTTTAAGGATCCGGATACCGGGCAGTTGCTCAACCGCGAGTTGCTCAATCAGGAGCTGACCAAGGTTGAGAAGCCCGCCGGCATCGCCAATCCGAAAGATTTTCGGAATGAAGTGGTGAAGTTCAGCCTGCGTGCTCGCGCCAACAACGCCGGCAGGAACCCGAACTGGACCAGCTATGAGAAAATCCGCGAGGTGATCGAGAAGCGGATGTTCAGCCAGGTCGAGGAATTGCTGCCGGTCATCAGCTTCGGCTCGAAGAAAGATGGCGATACCGAAAAGAAGCACACCGAGTTCGTAAACCGCATGATGACCCGCGGCTACACGGAACGTCAGGTGCGCCGGCTGGTCGAATGGTATATGCGGGTGAAGCAGGCGGGGTAATCCAGGATGACGCTCGCCGACGAACCTCTAATGGTCACCTGATATGCATATTGTCGACCGCCGACTTAATCCGAGCGGAAAAAACCTCGCCAACCGGCAGCGTTTCATGCGGCGGGCGAAATCGCAGATCCGAAAGGCGGTGCATGAAAGTACCGCCAAGGGAAGCATCAAGGACGCGGACGACGGCGGCGAGGTCGTCCTCCCGGCTCAGGGTGTGCATGAACCACAGTTTCGGCGGAGTTCGCACGGCGGACTCCGCGATCACCTGCTGCCGGGCAACAAGGAATATGTGACCGGCGACACCATCCCGCGTCCGCGCGGTGGTGACGGCGGTGGCGGTTCCGAAGGCAGCCCCGATGGCGAGGGGGAAGATGATTTCCGTTTTGCCCTGTCGCGGGATGAGTTCGTCGACCTGTTCCTGGAAGACCTGGAGCTGCCGGATCTCGCGAAACGCAAAGTCGCGACGATGGAATCGGTCACCTGGCACCGCGCCGGTTATTCGGTGACCGGATCGCCGGCCAACCTCGCGTTGAACCGGACCGTGCGCAACTCGCTGTCGCGCCGGATCGCGCTGAAACGGCCGAAGCCGGAGGAACTCGAGGCGTTGCGCGCGGAAATCGCGGCGCTCGAAGGGCAGCCCGAACACGAGAAACGTGTGGAGGAACTGAAAGCCGAACTCGCACGGAAGGAACGGCGGACCGGCCTGATCCCTTACATCGATCCGCTGGACGTGCGTTACAAACGCTTCGATCCGATCCCGCGGCCGGTCGCGCAGGCGGTGATGTTCTGCCTGATGGACGTCTCCGGCTCGATGACCGAGCACATGAAAGACCTCGCCAAGCGGTTCTACATCCTGCTCTATATCTTTCTGAAACGCCGCTACAAGAATGTCGACGTGGTGTTCATCCGCCATACACATGAAGCGTCCGAGGTTGACGAGGACACGTTCTTCAACAGCCCGGAAACCGGCGGCACCGTGGTGTCCACCGCGCTTGAGGAAATGGCGAAGGTGGTGGCGGAGCGCTACGATCCGGACGCCTGGAACATTTACGCCGCGCAGGCATCCGATGGCGACAACACCGCGAGCGACAACGACCGGACCTCCGGTCTGCTGACCAAAGACATCCTGCCGATCTGCCAGTACTACGCGTATCTGGAGGTCGGTCGTGATGCGGAGCATTTTCCGCCCGGCTTCATCCGCCGCGACAGCGACCTGTGGCAAACCTACACCGGCCTGATCAAAGGCGGAGCCCCGATGGCGATGCGGAAAGTCGGGCACCGGCGCGATATCTACCCGGTGTTCCGTGAATTGTTCGCCAAGAAAACCGGCGTGGAGGTTGAGGCATGAGCGTCGCGATCAAATCCGACCGCCTGTTGTTCAACACCGCTGATTGGGATTTCGCCACCATCCAGCGCATCAACGACGCGGTGGAGGAGATCGCGGTCAACGAACTTGGCCTTAACGTCTACCCAAACCAGATCGAGGTGATCAGCACCGAGCAGATGCTCGATGCCTATTCCTCCATCGGGATGCCACTGTTCTACAAACATTGGTCATTTGGCAAGCAATTCGCGCGAAATGAGGCACTTTATCGCGCCGGAATGCAGGGTCTCGCGTACGAGATCGTCATCAATTCGAATCCGGTCATCAGCTATATCATGGAGGAAAATACCGCAACGATGCAGGCGCTGGTGATCGCGCACGCGGCTTATGGGCATAACCATTTTTTCAAGAACAACTACGTTTTCAAACAGTGGACCGACGCGGACGGCATCCTTGATTATCTGGAATTCGCCCGCGATTACGTGATGAAATGCGAGGAACAGCACGGCGCGACCGAGGTCGAACGTCTGCTCGACGCGGCGCACGCGCTCATGAGCCACGGTATTCACAAATATCCGCGGCGGCGGACGACCGATCTGCGCACCGAGGAAAAGCGCGAGCGGGAACGGCGCGAGCACGATGAGCGCGTGTTCAACGATTTATGGCGCACCGTGCCGGGCAACGATGGCGGCCGGCATGATCCGACCGCGCTGGAACGCCGGCGCGCGCTGCTGGAACTGCCGCAGGAGAACATCCTCTATTTCCTGGAAAAGACCGGGCCGCGGTTGCAGGCCTGGCAGCGCGAACTGCTGCGCATCGTGCGGATCATCTCGCAGTACTTCTATCCGCAGACACAGACCAAGGTGATGAACGAAGGCTGCGCCACCTACGTGCACTATCAGATCATGAACCGGCTGCACGAGAAGGGCATGATCAACGACGGCGCGTTGATGGAGTTCCTCCGCTCCCACACCAATGTCGTGTTCCAGCCGGACTTCGACGATCCGCGCTACTCGGGGTTCAATCCTTACGCGCTCGGGTTCGCGATGATGAAGGACATCGAGCGGATTTGTAACGAGCCCACGGCGGAGGACCACGAGTATTTCGCCGCCATCGCCGGCTGCCGCGATCATATGAATGTGCTGAAGGACGTCTGGGCCAATTACCGCGACGAGAGCTTCATCCTGCAATACCTGAGCCCTCGGCTGACACGGCATTTCGGGCTGTTCCACGTGACCGACGACGCCGAGGACCCGCATCTGAAGGTCGAGGCGATCCATGACGAACGCGGCTATCGCGCGATCAAGCGGGCGCTGGCCCGGCATTACGATCCGGCCTACTTCACGCCGGATATCCAGGTGGTGGACGTCAACCTCGCGGGCGACCGCAAACTGATCGTCCAGCACCGCGCGATGAACCGGATCCTGCTGGAGGAGAAGGACGCGCGCATGGTGCTGCAGCACATCGCCGATCTTTGGGGCTACGACGTGGTGATGACGGAGATCGATCCGGACACCGATGCGGTATTGAAGGACCATAAGGCACAGGCGCGGCCGGGGATTGTTCCGCTGGAAGGGCCGTAAGGGACGGCCTGCTCCTCCGCCGTTATCCTCGGGTTTCGACCCCGAGGATGCGTGCGTCCTCGGGTCAGGACCGACCACGAAGGTTTTGGAGCCGGGCATATATCGTCATGGCCCAGATGATCTGGGTCCATGACGGAATGGGGGATGCGACGCCGACGCGTTACTTCTTCAGCACCTCCGGATTGGTGACGCGCACCGGCGTCCCGTCCATGAACGCCAAAGCGTTCTCGATCATCTGCGGATAGAAACCGTCCCAGGTCTCCTTCACCCCATAACCCATGTGCGGCATCAACACCGTGTTGGATAACCGGCGCAGCGGGTGATCCACGGGCGACGGCTCTTTGTCGTACACATCCAGAGCGGCGATGATTCGGTTATCCTGCAACGCGGCCAGCATCGCCTCTTCGTCGACGATCGGACCGCGCGACGTGTTGATCAGGATCGCGCCCTGTTTCATCAGGGCGATGTCCGCCGTCCCGATCAGTCCGCGGCTGCGCGGCGACAACACCAGATGGATCGAAATTGCATCGGAATCGTGCATCAGGTCCTGCTTCGAGACCAGTGTGACGCCGACTTCCTTGCAGCGCTCAGCCGTCAGGTTCTGGCTCCAGGCGATCACGTTCATCCGCAACGCGAGGCAATATCGCGCCATATAGCCGCCCAACCGGCCGAGACCGACGATCCCCATGGTTTTTCCGGCGAGGCCAATCCCGACCGGCACGCCCATCTGGAACAACTCGTGCCGCATATTTTCGTCGCCCTTCGGAATGCCGCGCGCCGCCGCGAGCAGCAGACCAAGCGCCAGTTCCGCGGTCGCCGAATCAGAATAGCCGCCGCCTTGCGTATTGCTCACGACAATGCCGCGCGCCGTGCAGGCCGGCGTATCGAGCGACGCGTTGCGCGCCCCGGTCATCCCCAGCATCCGCAGTTTCGGCAAGCGGTTGATCAGCGAACCTGGCAACGGCGTGCGCTCCCGCATCGACAGGACGATGTCAAAGTCCGCGAGTTGCGCCGCGGCGTCGTCCTCATCGCTGAACGCGTCCTGGAAAATCGTGACGTCGGCGCGCGATTCCAGCTCAAACCAGTCAGCGCTCTGCCGCGCCACACCCTGCCAGTCGTCCAGCACCGCGACTTTGGTTTTGTTGCCGCCGCTCATGCATCCCTCCTCGGTTTCGCCGCACCGTGGCGCGACCGCTGCCGCGTGACAAGAGGCCGTGTCTGGCCCCCGGTGTCTGGGCTCCGGGTGTCTGGCCCCGGGTGTCTGGATCATCACCGCCCAAATGCTATCATCGCTGCATTCCGCGGGAGTTCGTCGCATGACCAAAGTCGCCGTCATCGGAGCCGGCCTGATCGGCCGCTCCTGGGCCATCGTTTTCGCCCGTGCCGGATTTTCGGTGAACCTCTGGGATCCGTTTCCGCGGCAGACCGCCGCCGCGATGACGTTCATCGCCGAGCGGCTACCGGAATTGCGTCATGCAAGCCTGCTGGCGGACGAACCGGACGTCGTTCTCGCCCGTATCACGCCGTTGCCATCGATGTGGGAGGCGGTAAAGGACGTTGTCCACGTGCAGGAAAACGGCCCCGAGCAGGTTTCGGCGAAGCAGGCGTTGTTCGCGGAACTGGATCGCGCGGCGAAACCGGACGTGGTGCTGGCCAGTTCAACCAGCGGCATTCCCGCCAGCGTGTTCACCGAAACATTGAAGCATCGCGAGCGCTGTCTGGTCGCGCATCCGGTAAACCCGCCTTACCTCGTGCCGCTGGTGGAGCTTTGCCCAGCGCCGTGGACGGACGCGGGAGTGGTGGAGCGGACGAGGGATTTGATGCATCGCGCGGGTCAGGTGCCGGCGACGGTGAAGAAGGAAATGGACGGGTTCGCGCTGAACCGGCTGCAAGGCGCGCTGCTGGCCGAGGCGTTTCGTCTGCTCGCCGATGACGTGATTTCGCCGGCCGATCTCGATGCGCTGGTGAAACACGGGCTCGGCTTGCGGTGGAGTTTCATGGGACCGCTGGAAACGATCGACCTCAACGCGCCGGGCGGGCTGAAGGATTACTGCGAGCGCTATGGGCCGCTTTACGCGAAGCTGCAGGAACAGGCGGTGCCGCTGAAATGGGATGCGGCACTGGTCAATCGGCTGCACGAGGCGCGCCGCGAAGAGTTGCCGTTGAACATGGCACCGGTCCGGCAGGAGTGGCGCGACCGGCGGTTGATGGCGTTGCTGGCCCATAAGGCCGGACAACCGGATCGCAGTTGAGCCGCACCCCTTTGCCGCACCCCTATGGCAAAACCTGCTGGTTGACGCATATACTTACCGGTAGCACCGCGTCGGAGCGTTCGGAATGTCATTGTCCATCGGCCCCCTCACCCCATCCGGTTTCGCCGGAGAGGTTTCGGGCATCGATCTGACCCGTCCCTTGGACCCGGAGCAGGTGGCGGCGATCGACGCCGGCATGGACCGTTACGGCGTGCTGGTGTTTCACGATCAGCGCTTCGACGACGCGTCGCAAATGGCATTCAGCCGTTACTTTGGTGAGTTGGAAGTATCGTCTGGCGCAGAAATGAGCAAAGCCCAGGACCGGCGGCTGCCGCGAATGGAAATGGCGGACATCTCCAATCTGGATCGCGACGGCAAGCTCCGGGCTGCGTCGGATCGGATGCGGCTGACGGCGTTGGGCAACCGGTTGTGGCATTCCGATGCCTCGTTTCGCGCGGTTCCGGCGAAGTACTCGTTGTTATCGGCACGTAACGTTCCCGGCACCGGCGGCAATACCGAATTCGCCGACATGCGAGCCGCCCATGATGCGCTTGACGAAGCAACGAAAGCCGAGATCGAGGACCTGATCACCGAACACTCCAACGCCTGTTCGCGGGAGCAGATCGGCTTCATGAAAGCCGACTACGGCGAGGAGAATCAGCTCAAACTGAAGCCGGTCCGGCATCGGCTGGTGCGCCATGATCCGCGCACCGGACGCAAGACGCTGTATCTGTCCGCGCATATTGGCTCGATCGTCGGCTGGCCGGTACCGGAGGCGCGGATGCTCATTCGCGACCTGATCGAGCAGGCGGTGCAACGCAGGTTCGTCTATGTACATGTCTGGCGGCAATGGGACCTGGTGATCTGGGACAACCGCACCACGATGCATCGCGCACGGCGCTATAACGATCTGACGGATGTACGCGACATGCGGCGCACCACCATTCGCGGCGACGGCGTCACGGTCGCTCAGGTCCAGGAAGCAGCGTAAAATCGGGAGAAGATGGGAATGAATATTCGGGCGGTTCAGAACGGCTTCGTCGGCGAAGTCACCGGCATCGACATTTGCAAGCAGCTCACCAGCGATGAGGTCGCGGCGATCGAGCGAGGCATGGATCAGTACGCCGTGCTGACCTTCCCCGATCAGCCGCTGACCGATGAGCAGCAGGTGACCTTCACCGCCAATTTCGGCGCGCTGGAAATCACCCTCGCCGGGCAGATGGCCAAACCGGAGGAGCGCCGGTTTCAACAGCTCGAACTCGGCGACATTTCTAACTTCAATGGCGCCGACACCACGCGGTTGCGGGCGCGCGACGACAAGCGGCGGATGTACGCGCTGGCGAACCGGCTGTGGCACTCGGACGCCTCGTTCCGCGCGATCGGCGCCGGCTACACGTTGTTGCATGCACGTATCGTGCCGAGCCGCGGCGCCGACACCCAGTTCGCCGACATGCGCGCCGCTTATGACGCGCTGAGCCCGTCCGAGAAGGCCGAGGTTGAAGACCTGATCTGCGAACACTCGATCGTGTTCTCCCGCGAGCAAATCGGTTTCGGCGACTACAATCCTGGGCATGAGGAGCATCTGAAGCCGGTGCCGCACCGGCTGGTGCTCACGCATCCGAAGACCGGCCGGAAGTCGCTGTATCTGTCGTCACATATCGGCGGCATCGTGGGCTGGCCCGTGCCGGAGGCACGCGCGTTCATTCGCGACCTGACCGAGCACGCGACGCAGCCTCAGTTCGTCTACAGTCACAAGTGGCGGGTCGGCGACATGGTGATTTGGGACAACCGCACCGTCTTGCATCGCGCCACGCGTTTCCGCGACCTGGAGGAGGTGCGCGATCTGCGGCGGACCTCGATCAAGGGCGTTGGCCTGGAAGTGAAACAGGCGATGGCGGCGGAATAATCCATGCCGATCAGCGTGCGGCCTCTGCATGACCTGTTCGTGGGCGAGGTCGGCGGTATCGATCTGACGCGTCCCCTCGCACCCGAGGACGTCGCCGCGATCGAGGCGGCGATCGCGGAACACGCCGTCCTGGTGTTCCGCGATCAGCGCGTCACGGACGAACAGCAACTCCGGTTCAGTCGTTATTTCGGTGAACTGGAGGAAACCCGCGGCACCGGCATCAGCAAGCCGGGCGAGCAACGCCTGCATCCGGCCTTCGCCGACGTGTCCAATCTGGACAAGGACAACACGGTGCTGGCGCGCGACAACCGGCGGCGGCTGTACAGCCTTGGCAACATGTCGTGGCATTCGGACAGCTCGTTCAAGCCGATCCCCGCCGCGTATTCGTTACTGTCGGGCCGTGTCGTGGTGGACCGCGGCGGTGAAACGGAATTCGCCGACATGCGCGCCGCGCACGACGCGCTGGATGACGAAACGAAGGCCGAGATCGCCGATCTGATCTGCGAACACTCGCTGATCTTCTCGCGCGAGTCACTGGGCTTTGACGATCTGACCGAAGCGGAACGCGCCACCATGCGGCCGGTGCGGCAGGTGCTGACGCGGACGCATCCGATCAGCGGGCGAAAGTCGATCTATCTGGCCTCGCACATCGGCGAGATCATCGGCTGGCCGGTGCCGGAGGCGCGCGCCTTCATCCGCGACCTGACCGAGCACGCGACGCAACGCCAGTTCGTTTATGCACACAAGTGGCGGCCGTTCGACCTGGTGATGTGGGACAATCGCTGCACGATGCATCGCGCGCGGCGTTACGACGCCACCAAGGTGCGCGACATGCGGCGGACGACCGTGGCCGGCGCCGCGCCAACCGTTGCCCAGGAAGCGATCGCGGCGGAGTGATGCGACGGATCGGGGGAGCTCAACCGCCGAGCGGCACGCCGGGCCTTGCCGCATGGGCGCGGCGACCGCATCCGCCGCCCAGCTCCTGAAAAGCCGATTTTTCGCATGCGGGAATGAGGGGCGGCGCACATACCCCCTTGCCCCGGACGCACGGTCCGTTCAATCCTCCGCCGTGTTCGCTTCACGGGCAGCCGTCAGGGGCCGCCATCAATCAAGCTCGAAGAGCAGGGAGACCAAAATGATCACGCGTCGCGCCGCCGCCCGTTTGCTTGCCGGAACCACCGCCACCGCCGCTCTTGGCGCCGGGCTCAGCCCAGTACTGGCGGCCGATAAGGTCATCAAGATTGGTGCCGACCTCTCGCTCACCGGCGCCGACGCCGAGGGCGCCACAAGGGTCAAGGACGGTATCATCATGGCGGTGGATGCCGCCAACCAGGGCAATGCCGTCCCGGGCTACACATTCGAGTTGCTGACATTGGACGACGGCACCGCCACCGCCGGCCAATATGATCCGGCGCAGGCGGCGACCAACGCGCGCAAGATGGTATCCGATCAGGATGTCGTCGCGGCGATCGGCCCACAGATGAGCGGCGCCGGCAAGGCGATGGCGCCAATCCTCAGCCAGGGTGACCTCGCCACCATCACGCCAAGTTCGACAAATCCAGACATCACCAACCCGAAATTCGCGGAACAATACCGGCCGGCCGGCAAGCCGATCTATTTCCGCACGGTCACCACGGACGCCTTTCAGGGCCCCAACATGGCCAATTACATGGCCGAGAAACTGAATATCAAATCCGTCTATGTGCTTGATGACAGCGGCGCCTACGGCGTGGGACTGGCGGATGCGTACCAGGCGCAAATTGAGAAGAAGGGCGTCAAGGTACTGGGCCGCGACCGGCTGGACCCGAAAGCGGCCGACTACATGACGGTGCTCACCAAGATCAAGGCGCTCAATCCGGAGGCGTTGTATTATGGCGGCGTCGGCCAGGCCGGCATCAAGCTGGCCAAGCAGGCCTACGACATCATTCCGAACACGATCAAGGCGGGCGGCGACGGCGTCTATGGTGCGTCGTTCCTGATCGGCACCGGTTTCCCGGCCGCCGACGGTTGGTATGCGACAATTGCCTCGCCGCATCTCACCGCCGACACCAAAGCCGCCAACTTCGTCAAGGCCTTCACCGACCGCTTCGGCGTGGCACCGGAGGACTATTCAATTACCGCCTATGACGCCGCGCTGGTCATCATCGACGCCGTGAAGCGCGTGGCCGCTTCCGGGAAACCGGTCACCAGAAGCGCGGTACGCGACGCCATCCAGACCGCCAAGGTGCCGACGATCCAGGGCATCGTGTCATTCGACGCCAACGGCGATCTCGCCGACCGCACCGTCAGCGTGTTCCAGATCAAGAAAGATACCAGCGCGAAGCTGGATGATATATCAGCCCAGTACCACTACATCGACGTGGCACCGCAGGTTTAGTTCCACACCGATGACGCTGTTCGATCTGCTGCTGCAGCAGACGATCAACGGACTTAGCCTGGGTGCGATGTACGCGTTGCTCGCGCTCGGGTTTACTTTGGTCTACGGCATTCTGGAGCTGATTAATTTTTCCCATTTCAACGTCTTCATGGTGGGTTCGTTCATCGCCATGGGGGTGTTGCAACTGTTTGGCCTGACCGGTCAGGACGTGATCCTGACCGGTTTGCCGTTGGTGGGTGTGCTGCTGGTGACTTTCGCCGTCACCATGGTGTCGTCCGGCGCGATCGGCGTCGCGATCGAGCGTCTGTCGCTGCGGCCGTTACGCAACGTCAAGGGGCCGGCGGCGATGATCACCACCATCGGCGTATCGTACATCCTGTTCAACATCATCCTGCTGGTGTGTGGCGCGGAGGCGAAGAACTATCCCAACCCAATGCCGACGGTGCGTTACCACATCGCCGGCGCCGTGCTGGATCTGCGCGTCGTGCTGATCTGGATCGTGGCGCTGGTGCTGATGGGCGGGCTGTATCTGTTCGTGCAGAAAAGCCGGATCGGCAAAGCAATGCGCGCCACCGCGCAGGATGCCGAGGCCGCGCGCATGATGGGCGTGGATGTGGACCGGGTCGTGATGATGGCGTTTTTCCTCGGCTCGGCACTGGCCGGGGCGGGCGGGCTGATCTTTGGCCTGTACTACAACTTCACCAGTTTCATCATCGGCTTCACCGCCGGGCTGCGCGCGTTCACCGCCGCGGTGCTTGGCGGCATTGGCAACGTGCCGGGCGCGATGGTGGGTGGCGTGATCATCGGCATGATCGAGGCGATGGGCGGGCAGTTCATCGCCACCGCCTGGACCGACGTGATCATCTTCTCGATCCTGGTGCTGGTCCTGGTGTTCAAACCAGCCGGTTTGTTCGGGCGTATGGCGCCGACCAAATCGTGAGGCCAACGTCATGACCAACGGCGTCACCGCCACTCTGGCGCGGCCATTCGAGCACATTCCCGACGCGTGGCGTCAGCCTTTGGGCCTGACATTGCTGATCGCCGCCGCGGTACTGTTTCCGTTGGTGCACACCAACGACGCCGACATCGACAGCATGGCGAACGCGGCGGCGTACGCCGTACTGGCACTCGGCCTGAACATCGTGGTGGGCTTCGCGGGATTGCTCGATCTCGGCTACGCCGCGTTCTTCGCCATCGGCGCCTACACCTACGGCATCCTGAGTTCGTTCCAGTTGCAGCCGGAATGGTCGTCGTTCTGGGAGCCGTTTCGCATTCTCGGCCTGGTCCATAAGATGGCGGCCGACACCGGTGACGGCAGCGTTGTGCGCTTTACTCTGTCATTCTGGTTGGCGCTGCCGCTGTGTGCCGGCTTCGCCGCGTTCTGGGGCGTGATGTTCGGCGCACCGACATTGCGGCTGAGGGGCGACTACCTGGCAATCGTTACCCTGGGCTTTGGTGAGATCGTGCCGATCGTCGTGCGTAACTGGTCGGATCTGACCAACGGCGCCGCCGGTCTGAACGGGGTCTCGGCACCGAAACTGTTCGGCTGGAGTTTCGGGGTCAATTCGACACCGTATTATTACGTCGCGATCGCTCTCGTGGCACTGCTGATCTTCATCTCGATCCGATTGCGCGATTCACGCATCGGCCGCGCCTGGATGGCGATCCGGGAAGATGAGATCGCCGCCGGCGCGATGGGCGTCAATCGCACCAAATTCAAATTGCTGGCGTTCGCCATTGGCGCCGCGTTCGGCGGCATGACCGGTGTGTTCTATGTCGCCAAGCTACAGACCGCGACGCCGGAGATGTTCGGCTTCCCGGTCTCGGTGATGATCCTGGTGATGATCGTGTTCGGCGGCATCGGCAGCGTCTGGGGCGTGGTGCTCGGCGCGTTCATTCTGCAACTGTTGCAATCCTGGTGGCTGGAAGACCTCACCGGCTGGCTGAATGTTCTCGGCCGCGCGGTGCATAGCGACTGGCTGGCGCACATCGATCTGGTGCCGTCGATCGAACTGATTTTCGGCTTCATCCTGGTCGGCATGATGCTGTTCCGCCGCCAGGGGCTGATCCCGGCGACCCGGCCTCAGACGGCACTCAGCTTCGACCAGCAGCACGCGGAAATCCGCCGCGGCGGTTTCAACGATTTGAAACTGCAAGGTCTGGGCGGCGACGTACGCACCGGCGCGCTGGCGCTGGAGATCAAAGGCGTGACGGTGAAGTTCGGCGGCCTGACCGCGCTGAACAACGTCGATCTGGTGGTGCCGAACGGTGGCGTGGTGGCGGTGATCGGGCCGAACGGTTCCGGCAAGTCGACCTTGTTCAACCTGGTTACCGGGCTGTTGGATGTCGGCGACGGCTCCATCCGCTTCCACGGCGAGGAAATTCTGGGCTTGCCGCCGCATGAGATCCTGACCAAGGGGATCGCCCGCACCTTCCAGAATCTGCGGCTGTTCCCGAACCTGACGGTGATGGAGAACGCGCTGATCGGGCAGCACGCCCGCCTGACCACGGGAGTCCTGCAGGCGATCCTGCGTCCGCCCAGTACGCGCGCCGAAGAAGCCGCGGCGCGTGTGTGGGCCATGGAGGTGTTCGCCATTTTCGGCAATCGGTTGACGCCCCGGGTCGGGCAAATGGTCGCGGGCCTGTCCTATGCCAACCGGCGGCGGATCGAGATCGCGCGCGCGCTGGCGTCGCGGCCGCGCATTTTGCTGCTGGATGAGCCGACCGCCGGCATGAACCCGGCGGAGACGCTGGAACTGGCCGAGCAGATCAAAAGTCTGAATATGTTGGGACTGACCGTGCTGCTGATCGAGCACAAGCTGGACGTCGTGACCACGCTGGCCGACACGGTCTATGTGCTCGACCATGGCGAGGTCATCGCCCAGGGGACGCCGGCGGAAGTAAGGCGGGATGAGGAAGTGCTGCGGGCTTATCTGGGGCGGAACGCTCAGGCGGCGGCGGGAATGGCGCCTGCAGGAATGGCAAGCGTGCCTCTGCCGACTTTGGGACAGTGACCCATGTTGCTTGAGTTCCGGCACGTCGATACTCATTACGGCGATCTGCACGTCCTCAAGGACGTCAACTACGCCATCGAGCCAGGCGAGATCGTTGCGCTGCTAGGTGGCAACGCCAGCGGCAAGTCCACCACGATGAAGACGATCATGGGCGTGGTGCGCCCCACGCGAGGCCAGGTGATTTATGACGGCGAGCCGATCGAGCGCCTCGCCACCGCCGAGCGGGTGCGCCGCGGCATTGCTCCGGTGCTGGAAGCGCGCCGGTTGTTCCCTCGCATGACCGTGTTCGAGAACCTGGAAATGGGCGCCTATCTGCGCAAGCGGGGCGCCGAGTTCGACCAGGACCTGGAGCGGGTTTATTCGCTGTTTCCTCGGGTGAAGGAACGCCACGGCCAGATCGCCGGCACGCTGTCGGGCGGTGAACAGCAGATGGTGGCGATGGGGCGCGCGCTGATGGCGCGGCCTCGGCTGTTGTGCATGGACGAGCCGTCGATGGGCCTGGCGCCGATCTTCGTGGAGCAAACCTTTGACATCATCCAGGAGATCAACCGGCAGGGCACCACGATCTTCATGGTGGAGCAGAACGCCAACATGGCACTGTCGATCGCGCACCGAGCCTATGTGTTGCAAACCGGGCAGGTCGTGCTGTCCGGCACCGCGGCGGAACTCCGCCAGAACCCCATGATCCGCGAGGCCTACCTGGGCGAGTTGCAGGTGGAGACGTGACTTCCACCGACCTTTACGCGAAGTGCGCGCGCGGACGACGCCATGGCCCGGCTCGGGCCATGACATGCTACTCAATCCGGCGGATGGGGAATGATTTCAGGAGGCCCGGCATAAAATGCGCATCACCCCCATCAACGAAGGCTTCGCCGCCGAATTCGCCGACGTTGACCTGACGCGGCCGGTCTCCGGCGACGTGGTCGCCGCCATCGAATCCGGAATGAATCAATACGCAATGCTGGTATCTCGCGATCAGGCGCTGAACGACGATACCCAACGCGACTTCACCCGCCGCTTCGGCCCGTTGGAGGCGGCGTCCGGCGGTCACGTCACCGCCACGTCTGACCGCCGTCTGCCACTCGATATGCAGGACGCATCCAATCTGGATCAGCATCAACGCGTGCTCGCGCGCGATGACCGGCGACGGATGTTCAATCTGGGCAACCGGCTGTGGCATTCCGACAGTTCGTACCGTCCCGTCACCGCGCGGTATTCATTACTGTCCGGACGGATCGTGGTGACGGACGGCGGACGCACCGAATTCGCCGACATGCGCGCCGCGTATGACGCGTTGGACAACGAAACGAAAGCCGAGATCGAGGACCTGGTGTGTGAGCACTCGCTGATGTTCTCCCGCGGCATACTGGGCTTTACCGCGCTGTCCGAGGCGGAACGCACGATGTTCGAACCCGTCCGCCACAAGCTGGTTCGCACCCACCCCTCGACCGGCCGGAAATCGCTGTTCCTGTCCGCTCATGCCGGCGCGATCGTCAACTGGCCGGTGCCCGAGGCCCGCGCCTTCCTGCGCGACCTGATCGAACACGCGACACAGCGCCGGTTCGTTTACTCGCATGTCTGGCGACGGAACGATCTGGTGATGTGGGACAATCGCACCACCATGCATCGCGTGACGCGGTTCGATGAAAGCCAAATTCGCGATCTGCGCCGCACCACCGTCGCGGGGATCGCCGCCTGAATTTGTAAACCGCGGCGCCAGACCCTACATCTGTCCCGTCAGAAATGCCTCGAAGGGTCCGCCATGACGATTGACATCCGTCCATTGACTCCGGAGTTCGCCGGTGAGGTTTCCGGCGTTGATCTCACGCACCCGTTGACCTCCGCCGAGGTCGCCACGCTGGAAGCGGGAATGGATCGCTTCGCGGTGCTGGTTTACCACCGCCAGGCCGTCACCGATGAGCAGCAGAAGGCCTTCAGCCTGAATTTTGGCGCGCTGGAACAGATCGAAGGCGGCAACGTAACCCAGGCCAAAGACCAGCGGCTCGGGGCGTTCATGGCGGATGTCTCCAATCTGGACGTCAACCACAAACCGCTGGCGCGCGACGATCGGCGACGGATGTTCAATCTGGGCAATCAGCTCTGGCACTCCGACAGTTCGTTCCGGGCGATCCCGGCGAAGTATTCCATCCTGTCCGGCCGGATCACCGTCGACAACGGCGGCCGCACCGAATTCGCCGACATGCGCGCCGCGTATGACGCACTCGACGCCGCGACCAAGGCGGAAATCGAGGACCTGATCTGCGAGCACTCGCTGCTTTACTCGCGCGGCACGTTGGGGTTCACCGATCTTTCCGACGGCGAACGCGCGATGTTCAAACCCGTGCGCCAGCGCCTCGTCCGCACCCACCCCGTCACTGGGCGAAAGTCCCTGTATCTGGCATCGCATATCGGTAGCATCATCGGCTGGCCCGTGCCGGAAGCGCGCGCATTCATCCGCGATCTGACCGAGCACGCGACGCAGCCACAATTCCTCTACAAACACGTTTGGAAACAATACGATATGGTCATGTGGGACAACCGCTCGACGATGCATCGGGTGACGCGGTTCGATGATACCCAGGTGCGCGACATGCGCCGCACCACCGTCGCCGGAGACAGCGTGACCGTGGAGCAACTGGCCGCCTGACCGGCAGCCAGGCAGCACGATGGACATTCAGGCCCTGACGTTTCCCCACGCGGCAGCGCCCGCGCCCGGTGAAGTCGTGCGCATCGCGCAAGGCGTGTTGTGGTTTCGCCTGAAACTACCGTTTCAGCTCAATCACGTGAACATCTATCTCATCGAGGACGACGACGGCTGGCTGGCGCTCGACACCGGGCTGGGCACCGACGATTGCCGGGTCGGTTGGGACAATATCCTGACCGGACCGTTAAAGGGCGAGCGGCTCAGTTCCATGCTGGTGACGCATTTTCACCCGGATCATGTCGGGCTCGCGGGATGGCTCGCGCAATCCTTCGGGCTGCGACTGGCGATGCCGCGCACCGAGTATTTGTATCATCTGATGGCGGCACACGGCCGCGGCGACATGTACGACGCGGCGCATCGCGAGTTCTATCATTCCAACGGTCTTTCGGCTGAAACGACCGACGTCATCCTCGGTAGCGGCCTGAATTACCTCCGGCTGACCACCGGCGTGCCGCACGCATACGAGCGGATCAGGCACGGCGACACGCGACGGATCGGTGGTCGTGACTTCAAAGTCCTGACCGGTGGCGGCCATGCGCTGGAGCAGGCAATGCTGCACCAGGCATCGGAGCAACTGTTCTTCGCGGCGGATCAGGTGATCGCGCGCATTTCCCCAAATGTCAGCGTGCATCCCGTGGAGCCCGAGGAAGATCCCCTGGGCATCTACCTGCACGACCTGAAAGCGCTGCGTGCGACGGTACCGCATGACGTTCTGGTACTCCCCGGTCACGGGCTGCCGTTCCATGGCCTGCACGCCCGCATCGATGAACTGATCGAGCATCACGCCCAGAGATGTGCCCGGATCGCCGACGGGTGCCGCCCGCGGCCATTATCCGCCGCCGAACTGGTGCCAACCCTGTTCGACCGGGAGCTTGACGCGCACCAGACCGGGTTCGCGTTCGGCGAAGTGCTCGCCCATGTGAATTACATGGCGAAACGCGGCGAACTCGCGCGCGAGACCGGCAACGACGGAGTGTTTCGTTACCGAGCGGCCTGACAGCGGCCTTGCCGGCCGGTTGCGAATTGCGCACACTTCGCGCTGGCCAAAACGGGGGCATGCGCGAATGGCGCGTTCAGCGAAGGCTCAATGGACGGATCAATCCATCGCGGCGCGCCGCGGGGTTGGTTGGGCGAAAAAGCCGGTATCGCATAACCTGACCGAGGCGTTGCAGGGCAAGTTCCATTACACGATCGGTCCTTATTCGGATCCGGTGCTCACCGTAGCGCCGGGCGACCGCATTCGGATCGAGACCCGCGACGCCTTCGGGGGCGCGATCCGCACCGAACGCGATAAGCCGACCAAACGGTTGCGCATGCCGTTCGTCAACCCGCAGAACGGTCCCATTATGATCGAGGGCGCCGAACCTGGCGACGCGCTGGCGGTGCACATCGAAAGCATGCTCCCGCGCGGCGAAAACCCGTGCGGCACCTGCTGCATGATCCCGTATTTCGGCGCTCTGACAGGCACAACGCTGACCGCCACGCTCAACGCGCCGCTGCCGGAACTGACGCGCAAAATCCATGTGGACGAAAAACACGTGCGCTGGAGCACGCGCGTGACGCTGCCCTATAGCCCGCATATCGGCACGCTCAGCACGTCGCCCGAGATCGACTCGATCAATTCGCTGACACCTGACTCGCATGGTGGGAACATGGACTTGCCGGATATGGGGCCCGGCAGCATCACCTACCTGCCGGTACGCACGCCCGGAGCGCGGCTGTTCATCGGCGACGCCCACGCCTGTCAGGGCGACGGCGAAGTCTGCGGCACAGCCGTCGAGTATCCCTCGACCACGACCATCCGGGTCGACGTCATCAAAGGCTGGACATTGGAATGGCCGCGCCTGGAGCGCGAGGACTTCATCATGACCATCGGCAGCGCGCGTCCGCTGGAGGACGCCACGCGCATCGCCTATCGCGAACTCGTGCTGTGGATGGAGGCGGAGTACGGTTTCGATCGCTGGGATGCGTACATGATGCTCAGCCAGTGCGGCCGCGTGCGTCTCGGCAATTTCGTCGATCCGAAATATACGGTCGGCGCCGGCATCCTGAAGACATATCTGGCGTAGGAGACTTCGTCATGGACCTCGGCCTTTCGGGGATGAAGGCATTGATCACCGGCGGTACCAAAGGCATCGGCCGCGCCGTTGCCGAACACTTCGCGGCGGAGGGTGCCGATGTCGCGATTTGCGCACGCGACGCCGCCGGGGTGACCCAGGCCGTGGCAACTCTCGCGTCGCGCGGTGTGCGAGCGACCGGGCGCGCGTTGGATGTCTCCGATGGACCGGCATTGACCGGCTGGGTTACGGACGCCGCGAACGAACTGGGCGGCCTCGACATCGTCGTATCGAATGTCTCCGCGCTGGCGATCGGTCAGGATGAGACGTCGTGGCAGGCCGAATTCGCCACCGACATGATGGGCACGGTGCGCACCGTCAACGCGGCGATGCCGTTTCTGGAGCAGTCCAAAGCCGCGTCGATCGTCGTCATCGCCTCGGTCTCAGGCCGGGAAGTGGATTTCGCGGCGGGCCCCTATGGCGTGTTCAAGGCGGCGCTCATTCATTACGCGAAGGGATTGTCGTATCAACTCGCCGGACGCAACATCAGGGTCAACGCGCTGTCGCCGGGGAATACGTACTTCCCTGGCGGGGTCTGGGAGAAGATTGAGCATGGCAACCCGGAACTGTTCAAACAGGCGATGGCGCTCAATCCGACCGGGCGTATGGGACGGCCGGAGGAAATGGCGCGGGCGGTGGTGTTTCTGGCCAGCCCGGCGGCGAGTTTCGTTACTGGGACGAATCTTGTGGTCGATGGGGCCCTGACCAGAGGGGTGCAGTTCTAAAAAGAAGGGCGCTGCCCTGAACCCGCTGGGGCCTTGAGGCCCCAGACCCCCATCCCCCGCTGGGGCCTTGAGGCCCCAGACCCCCATCCATGGAGTCAGATCCCTGACGTATCCAGTCGGATCACCGTGACCTCGGCGCCGGCGGGAAGCGCGGGCGCGTGCGGGGCACGCAATACCAATGCATCGGCGGACGCCAGACGACGTAACATCGCCGAATCCTGCACCGGGAACGGCGTCACCACTACCCTCCCCCGCTCATCAACGGTAACCGTGGCACGTAAATGATCCGCCCGCCGATCGTTCGCCTTCACGGGAGCCCCCAAAATGGCCGACACCGTGGGCGGCGGACCCGCGGGTAACCCTTGCATCAGCGCCAACGCCGGCAACAGGAACAGCGCGGCACATACCATCGCCGACACCGGGTTTCCAGGCAGGCCAAGTACGGGCACCGATCCCATTTGGCCAAACAGCAACGGCTTCCCGGGCCGCATCGCGACCTGCCAGAAATCGACGACAAGGCCTCGCGTCCGCAATCCCGATAACACCAGATCATGGTCCCCAACCGACGCGCCACCCGTGGTGACCAGCAAATCGAACCCGCCTGCCTGGTCTGCCACGGCGGCGATCGCTTCGGTGGTATCCTTGGCCACCGGCAGCACGGTCGGCTCGCCCCCCATCGCCCGGACCAGGGCCGCCAGCGCGTGGGAGTTGGAGCTGACGATCCCGCCGGAGGGGATCGGCTCCCCCGGCATCGCGATCTCATCGCCCGTCGCCAAAATCGCCACCCGGGGCTTGCGATGAACGCTGAGCCACGGATGATTGGCGGCGGCGGCGAGGCCCACATCGCGCGCGGTGATCCGCCGGCCGGCCGCGATCACCGCGTCGCCCTTGGAGAAATCCTGACCCGCGCGGCGGATGTGGCGGCCGGCGACAACCGCCTCGGTGACAACGACGGTGTCGCCCAACCGCTCCGCGTCCTCCTGCAGCAGGATGGCGTCCGCGCCCGCCGGAACGACGGAGCCGGTGAACAGCCGGACGGTCTGCCCAGTACCGACGGCGCCTTCGAACGGGTGGCCCGCGGGGGCGGCGCCGATCACCCGCAGCGCGGCTCGCAGCCCACCGTCGATGGCACGCAGCGCATAGCCGTCCATGGCCGACACGTCCGAGGGAGGCTGGGTCAGACGGGCGAGCACCGGTTCGGCGGTAACCCGGTTCCAGGCGTTGGCGAGCGCCACGATTTCGGCGGGCATGGGGTGCAGGCCGGCCAGGATACGGGTGCGGGCTTCGTCAACGGTAATCATCGCGGATTGGGGCATGCGCGCATACTCTCGGGTGAATTCGACCAGTTTACTACCGAACCCGCCGTCGGTCACCGAAGCGCATCGCGCGGGGTCAAACCTGGGAGAACTCGCCCGACTTGCCGCCGGCCTTGTGCACCACGCGCAACGCCTCGATCCGCATGCCGCGATCGACGGCTTTGCACATGTCGTAGACTGTCAGCGCCGCGACGCTCGCGGCGGTCAGCGCTTCCATCTCCACACCGGTTTGGCCGGTCGTTCGCACGGTGGCGGCGATCTCGACGGCGTTCCCGGCATGATCAGGCACCAGGTCGACCACGACAGCGGCGATCGGCAGCGGATGGCACAGCGGGATCAGGTCGGAAGTCCGCTTCGCCGCCATGATCCCCGCCAGCCGCGCCACACCCAGGACGTCGCCTTTCTTGGCGGTGCCAGCCTCGATCATCGCCAATGTGTCTGGGTCCATAACGACCCGGACACGCGCCGTGGCGGTCCTGGCGGTGACCGGTTTGGCCGACACGTCGACCATCACGGCGTTGCCGGACGCATCGAAATGAGTGAAGCCGCCGCTCATGATGTCTCCTTCCCGGTCACGGACTTCGTATGCCATTCGCGCTGTTCTTCGCCGCTTCCTTATCACGTCTCATCTCGTCCGCGTCATGGCCGGGCCTGACCGGGTCACCAGCAGCTACACGATGGTGAAAGCGACGGCCCGATCAGGGCCGGCCACGACGTGCTCGTTGAGTGGGCCCTGACGATCAGCCGTTACGCATTCGTCCCGCTGTCGCCCAGAAGTGCGCGGACCGCGGCTGTCACATCGGTCTGGCGCATCAGGCTCTCACCGACCAGGTAACAGTTCGGACCGACAGCGGACAGCCGGCGCAGGTCCTCGGTGTCGCGAATCCCGCTCTCGGCCACCAGGAAGCGGTCGGGCGGCACCAGCGGCGCCAGTTCCTCGGTAGTCGCGAGATCGGTCTTCAATGTGCGTAAGTCACGATTATTGATGCCAATCAGTGACGTCTCCAGGCCCAAAGCGCGATTGAGTTCGCGTTTGTCGTGGACCTCGACGAGAACGTCCATCTCCAGGTTGCGGGCGACCGCCTCCAGGTCGCGCGCCTCGGTGTCGGTCAGGCAGGCCATGATCAGCAGAATGCAATCGGCGCCCATCGCGCGGCTTTCGTAGACCTGCCAGGGATCGAGGATGAAGTCCTTACGCAGTACCGGCAACGCGACGGCGGCGCGGGCGGCGCGGAGATGCTCCGGCGTGCCCTGGAAGAACTTCTCGTCGGTCAGGACCGACAGGCAGGTGGCACCGCCATCCCGGTACGCGCGAGCCAGCGTGGCCGGGTCGAAATCGGGCCGGATCAGTCCACCCGAGGGCGAGGCTTTCTTGATCTCGGCGATCAGCCCGTACTTACCGCGGACGGTCGCGTCCTTCAGGGCGGCGCCAAAACCACGTGGCTTATCGCCGCGGGCGGCGATGGTCTGGCGCAGCGCTTCGACCGATGTCCTGGACTTCCGGACCGCCACCTCACTCCGCGTGTTGGCGCAGATGCGAACGAGAACGTCTGGGATCAAGGCGGGGGGCGGGGAACTGGGATCGTCTGGCATTCAGCCTCTCGTGGGATCAGGCCGCCGTCGATACGCGCCGCATGGTTTCCAGGGTGTTAAGCGCGGCGCCGGAAGCGATGGCACGCGCGGCCTGGTCCACGCCATCGCGCAGATCGGCGGCTCGGCCGGCGACGATCAGGGCGGCGGCGGAATTCAACAGGACGGTGTCGCGATAGGCGCCGGTGGCGCCTCGCAGCACCCCCAGCAGTGCGTCGGCGTTGAACGCGGCATCGCCGCCTTTGATCGCGGCGACGGGCGCGCGCGGCAGGCCGGCGTCCTCTGGGGTAACGGAAAAGGTGCGGATCGAACCGTCTTTCAAGGACGTGACCTGATTTTCACCGGCCACGGTCAGTTCGTCCAGGCCGAGACCGTGCACCAACCACGCGGCCTCGTGACCCAGAGCGGCGAGGGTTTCGGCCATGGGCCGGGTCCAGTCGGGCGAGAAGACGCCGGTCAGTTGCCGCCGCACCCGCGCCGGGTTCGATAGCGGGCCAAGGATATTGAAGATCGTGCGGGTGCCCAGTTCGACCCGCGGTCCGGCGGCGTGGCGCATGGACGGGTGGTGGCGGGGTGCGAACAGGAACACGGCACCGGCCTCGCGCAGGATCGCGGGCAGCCGGTCCATCGGTGCGTCGATGTTGACGCCGAGAGCGGTCAGCACATCGGCGCCGCCGGTGCGGGAAGACAAGGCGCGGTTGCCGTGCTTGGCCACCGGCACGCCAAGGCAGGCCACCACGAAGGTCACCGCCGAGGACACGTTCAATGTTCCCGCGCCGTCGCCGCCGGTACCGCAAACGTCGATCGCGCCTTCAGGGGCCTCGATCGCGGTCATGCGAGCCCGCATCGCGCGGACGGCGCCGGCGATCTCGGGCACGGTCTCACCGCGGACGCGCATGGCCATCAGCAGGGCGCCGATCTGCGCGGGCGTGGCTTCGCCGGACATGATGATGGTGAACGCGGCTTCGGCCTCGTCAGTGGAAAGCGCCTCCCCGCCGGCGAGTTTCCCGAGTGTCGGTTTCAGGTCTTGCGACATGGGGTGCGCGCGGATCAGGCGGCGCGCGCGGGCGCGTTGGAGAAGCGGGCGATGGCGAGGAAATTGGCCAGGATCCGGTGGCCATGCTCACTGGCGATGCTCTCCGGGTGGAACTGCACGCCGTGGATCGGAAAATCGCGGTGGTGCATGGCCATGATCAGCTTGTCTTCGGTCCACGCCGTGGGGATCAAGGTCGCCGGCAGCGTATTCTGGGCCACGATCAGACTGTGGTAGCGGGTGGCGGAAAACGGGCTCGGCACGCCTTCGAGAATGCCGGTGCCGTTGTGCATGATGGCACTGAGTTTGCCATGCATCGGCAGCGGTGCGCGAACGACCTGGCCGCCGAAGGCCTGGCCGATCGCCTGGTGACCGAGGCAAACGCCCAGGATGGGGAATTTCCCGGCGGCGGCGGCGATCAGGTCGAGACAGATGCCGGCTTCATTCGGCGTGCATGGGCCAGGGGACAGCACGATCGCCTCCGGGTTGCGCGCGAGCGCGTCCGCCACCGTCAGCTTGTCATTACGCACGACTTCGCAACGCGCCCCGACGTCGCCCAGAAAATGGACGAGGTTAAAGGTGAAGCTGTCGTAGTTGTCGATGAGCAGGATCATGGTCGTATCCTTGCTCCGCCGTCATGCGGTGGTCAACGGTGGGAACCGGGCCGGTGGGAGCGGGGATTTGGCGCGTCCGACGACGGCTCCTCGTTCGCATCGAGCCGGTCGTCGTCGCGCGGCGCCTGCTGCGTCCCGAGGCGCGACATCAATGCCTTCGCGCGGGCCGGCGTGGTGCGCGATCCGCGAGCCGAGAAGTAACGCTCGACCTCGGCGCGGGCCCCGACGCGGGCCGCGACGGCCGTGGCCACGAACAGGTTCATGCTGATCCCGGATATCGCGGCCTGTCGCGCGGCGGCATCCTTCAGGTCTTCCGGCAGCCGAAGCTGGATTTTCGTGTGCCTCATGTTCTTATCCTTCTGACGAGAGGGCCCGGCCTCTGGACATTGAAGCCGAACGTCGTGCCGGCCTCTGGCATGTCTTCCAAATTGAAGGTCGCGAGCACATCCGCGTGGCCGTTGACCGCGGTTTCGACCACCAACTCATCATCCGCGTGAGCGCCTGTCGGCCGCCACTGGTAATCGAACACGACCGGGATGCAGAGACCGGCCAGCGCGTCCAGGATTTCCATCACGTCCGCTTCGGTCGCCCGTGCCCGCGACAAGTGATGCGGGCGCCGGAGGACAGATTCATATTCCACCAGCAATGGCGTCGAAAGCAGCAGAGCGAATTTGCCGTCCAACGCATCAAGGATCAATTGCCTGGACGCGCCTTGCGATGAAATGAACACCGACAACCTAACATCCGTATCAACGACCACCCTCAACATAGTGCCATGATATATGGCGGCACTGATGTCCTCAAGCACTGACGCCAGATCAAACACTGACGCCAGATATGGCGTCAGTGTGCTCGCCGCGATCGCGCCTGGTCCCTTGCGGGACTCGTCACACCGGGCCGGATCACGAGCGTTCCTCATTCAGCCGTTCGAGATCCGCCAGGTCGATGACGCGCTGCGCTCGCCGGCGTTCGTAACTGGCCTGGTTCTTGGTGCAGATCAGACTGAACGGACGGCCGCGCCGCTCCGTCATCACGTCGACGTCGCAGCGTGCGTGGTGGATCGTGGCCTCGACATGGCCGCGCTCCGCTTCTTTGGCCTTGAAGACCCATCGCGCATTCACGGGATCCGCGAGGAACCGGCCCAGAGCGGCGCAGTGGCCGCACGAGCAGGTCAACGCATTGGGGCGCCCCCAATCCCGCGGGGGATCCAACGGCCGCGCGACCCGGGCTTCGAGATGCGCGACGCAGGCCGCGCGGAGCCGCCGCTCCGGGCCCGATCCGCCCAACCCGAGCAACTCGCGGACCGCCGGAACAAGGATCGTGTCGAAATCGTACGTCGCGGGCCATTCGAGGATGTGGGACGCCGCGCGGTCGGCGAGCGTGGCGTCGATGCTGGTCAGGCCGATGAACAGATCAACAACGAAACCGGCGGTCACATCCGGTCCGCGGCGCCACCTGTGGGGTGCCAAAGCACGCGGCAGCGCGTCGACCAGAGCCGATGCCGGCTCCAACATGACCTCTGGGCCGAGGGGGACACCGTGGGCCAAAAGCCGACCACAGGCAGCGAGCGCGCCTTCGGCCGCCCCGGCGATAATCCGTGTGACCAACGGCGCGGCCCGCTCCGGCGGCAGGAGGCGAGTGGCCGCGACGATTGGCACCGCGTCGCCCGGATCGAACCCGCCGCGGGTGGCGAGCGCCGCCAGAAATATCTCGACGTTCCCGGTGTCGGCGAGCCGGGTCAGCAGATCCAGCATTTTTCCGGCGTCGGTGCGATCGGTCTCCTGCCGGGGATACCAATCTCGCATCTGCCAGGTGGCCACCATTTCCGCCGCGAAATCGTGCGCCCGCCGCCACAAGGGAGAAGCGCGGTCCTCGCCCGAGGCCGCCCATTGTTCGGCGAGATCGGCCAGGTAAGGCAGCGTGACCTCCAGGCCGGCATGGTTGATCACCGCCAGCAGCCAGTCGCGCGGCCAAAGCACCAGGGCCGCGCGGAGGTAGCTACGCTCGAATGACGCGCCTTCGTTGCCGGTCGCCTCGTGGAAATGTTCCTCGTCCGGCTCAAGGTCCTCGAACGCTTCGGGAGGAGAAAATTCTTCGTCCCGAACCGGGATGACGGGCAATGCGGTGGGCTCGCCGTCGGGCCGGCACCATGACGACGCCGTCACGGAACGCTCGATGACCTCCACCGCCTCGAAGTCCTCGCCAGCGTCGTTGTCGAAGTCGTCCTCGAATTCGTCGTCATCGTCGTCATCGTCGTCATCGTCGTCCTCATCCCGGGAATCGCGAGGGGAACCGAAATGGTCGACATACTCCGCCGCGCCACTCTCTTCGACGGTGATCAGCGCGAGATGGACGTCGCAGCCGGCTTGTTTCGCGGCGGCCACGACGACCCGCGCGGCTCCGGCGTCGGCGCCTTTCAGGGCCTGGAAACCGAGTTCGGCCGGCGTGTAGGCGTGCTCCAGCGGCCAGACCAGCTTTTCGGGCGTATCGCCATCCGGCGATCGCGGACTTGCAGCCCAGACCCGCAGCAACGCCGCGACACGCTCCTCCTGGGCGGCATGATCGGCCGGTTCCGGCAGAGGTCCTGGGCGGCGCCGCACCAGGTTGTAGACCAGGACCAGGCGATGTCCCGAGGTGACCGGCAGCACCTCATGCACGCAGTCGGCATAGAACGCGGCGAAGGCGACGTCCGAGGGATCCTCGCAGCGTAGGTCGAGACGCGCTTCGCGGTCCTTGTGCCGCACGACAAGTTCGCCACCGACTGACAGCGACGGCAGTACGAGGATGAGAGTGGCGAACATTCCCGGCAGCTTCTCGGTGTCGCGGTGAGGCACGAAAAAGCTGCCTTGGTCATAGACCAACAGCTTGTAGAATTCGGCCTCGATTGGGGTGGCGACGCCGAGGCCATCAGCGACACGCGCCAGGATCGTCTCAAGGGTTTTCGGCCAATGCCTGCCCGTGATCCGCACGTGTTGAGGGCCGATCTGCCAGGTCCGCCGCACCGTGATGTCGGTCAACGTGTCCTGACCGCGGCCATACGGCGCGCGTTCGGCCGCGGCGATGAGTTGCTCGGCCTGAACCGGCAGCAGTGGCAGCGCGATGGGTCCAACCCCGTCGACCTCAAGCCGCGGCGCCATGATTTCGACCGTGCCAGAGGCACAGAAATCACCTGACCGATCAATCGTGCTGAGAACGTTGGCGAGGTCGATGGCAATCGATGACATGGCGATCCGTTTGCTCGCGCACCCAGGCGCATGAGGCCTTCCGAAGGAAGCTTATCGAGCGAACGCCCGCGGCGAAATGGGGCCCTGGAAAGTGCCGCCGGTGTAATGACGACGCGGTTACTCGCGCCGCTGTTGTTCCAGTTCACGCTCAACGTCCGCCAAGGTGCGCGGCTCGACCAGCAGCCCTTGTCGTTCGTAACGGCGGCGGCTCCGGCTGAAGCGTACGACGACGGCGCTCCTCGCGCTTTTCGCCTTGACCCGGCGCGTGAGCAGCGGGTCGCCGGCCGGCAGGAACTCGAGATCGCCGAGGCCGACGCAGCGCAGGCACGCCGGGCCGGGA